>JAKSAU010000272.1 GCA_022361535.1 Desulfobacterales bacterium | reverse complement strand
TCTGTGAACTGACCATAATTGGCAACATGCTGGCAGAAAAAATTGAACCTGTGCTGAATATCCTGGATTTCTTTGATGAACAAAATGATTACTGGGGAACGCATAACCTCAATGTGATCCCACCTCATTTGCTTAAGAGAATCAGTGAAATAGGGACCTATACTATGTTTGAAACACCGTTGTCAGAAATGTTTGAAATCAACAAAGCGTTTGAAGAAGGATTTCGAAGGTCCACATATGTAGCTATATTTGCAACTGTTTTATATCCCACTACCTTGGAATTGATAAAGGAGAAAGAAATAGATGTAGAATACATCACTACTCCTGAAGTAATAGAGAAAATAAGAACAAAACAGTATGAACAGTTCAGTGAATTGATCGAAAGCTACCATATCAAATTCTTCCAATATAATAAAGAAATAAATTTTCCAGCCTTTGCACTGATTGATGATGGGTTTTTCCTAATTATGCCAAGAAAAGACAGAAACTTTGAAAATATAGTTCTCATGGCCAACAGTCCAGGTGCACTTGCATGGGGAAGAGAACTATTCGAATATTATCAAAATGACTCCACTCTCATAAATAGTCTGGAACATCCTGACAACTCTTAAGATAGAGATTCTTTTTCAAGGTGTACAAAACTTGGAACTTTGAGGAAGAAAACCTAAGAAGAATATGTACATTGATACAGATATTTAAAAATAGATCACTCTATAAAAAAGCCATTGTTACTTCTGGTAAAATATTTTTGCTTGAAGGACGCGAAAGCATCTCTTTAATCTTCAAGCAGATACTTTTTCACACCTTTCCACAGATAGCTTTTCGCCAGATCCTCAACAGGAGCAAGTTCAACACCTTCCATTCTCTTTTCAAGAGCATTCAGATCATATCCTTCTTTCAATATGGTGAATTTTAACGTTCCCGCTTCAAGAGCTTTATTGGGACATCCATAGATGCATTTCAGACATAGCAAGCATTCTACGCCAAACATTGGTCTGTTATTCAGCATACTGATATTGTTTGCCGGGCAGCTCCTCTTGCACCAGCCACATCCGTTGCAGTTATTATTTACCTGGATATTCTCCCCAAAGGCCTTAGCTCCTCTTTTTTCAAATTCCCCGACCCTGGAGAAAACACGGTCGATGAACTTGGGAGTGGTTCTGTGCACGACCCCCCTCATTAGATCATTGGTAATGCACTTGACTTTTGATGGCAGGA
>JAKSAU010000149.1 GCA_022361535.1 Desulfobacterales bacterium | reverse complement strand
TCTGGCACTTGGGACAGGCCGTTACAATGGTCTGGGCACCGACAGCTTCAGCTTCCTTAAGCCGTTGGATCTGCATGAGCTTGGAGCAGGTTGAACACTGCATCCATCCGGTGGTCCCGCAACACACAGCATTTTCCCGGTTGTGCTCCATCTCTGCAAGTTCAACCCCGTCAACCTGGTTTATCAGGTTCCGCGGGGCCTCATAAATCCCGGCCCTGCGTCCAAGACGGCATGGATCCTGGAAGGTTACCGTTGAACTGTTTTCTGATTTAAACGAAAGATCTGCATCCGTAAGCGCCTGGGCCAGGAATTCTGTGATATGCACCAACTCAAACTCCAGGGGTCCGAAACGATCGGCATAGACTTCCTTGAACATGGAGTATCCTTCAGGGCAGCCAAAGATCACTGTTTTGGCTTTTGATGCCCGGATCGCTTCTATATTTTGCTTGGCTAAGATCTCTACAGTATCGTCATCACCGTTCCAGTGGGCATCGTGACCACAACAGCATTCTGCCTCGGAAACAACCGGTTCAATGCCCAGTTTATTGAGCAGGCGAAGGTTATTTTTTGCCGTTTGGATCATCTCAAGATCCAGGTATTTAAAGGCCACATCATACTGGGCGATACAACCTGAAAAATAAAAATAATCACCGGTATCTTTTATTTTCCCTGCTTCTTTCGCCCAGGCCACCCGCTTTTTACCGCTGGCCTGACTGCCGTTGATAATTTGTGCCTTCTGGATCTGGGTCATGGTCTGGAACATGCCGTGATGACTTAGTTTCGGCAGGTTTCCTTTTTTCCTTGCCTTGTTCCTGAACTCCCGGATAAACACGGGGAAATCAATTTCCACCGGACACCGGTCAGAACATCTTGAACAAGAGAGGCAGGCCCATAGATCCTGGCTCATCAGAATCTCGCCGTCCGGGTCAGCCATGGCCCTTTTGATCATCTGCCGTGGAGAGAATCCTTCCATCTCCATGGCAACCGGGCATGACCCGGTACAGACCCCGCACTCCATACAATAATCAATCTGCTGTTGTGAAAGCTGCATATATAATCCAAAAATAAAAAATACAAATCCGAGCCGGCTGAATTCACAGCCAACCGATTATCTATTCTCAAACGGAATTTTTAAATTCCGCTATAACAGTTTATAGGTTGTTGATTTTTTATAGATGACGTCGACCCTGCGTACTGCTCACTAAAAAAATCCTGCTCTCCCCGGACAGTTTTCTCCGAGGAAAACTTCACTCTAAAGATAAAACGCAGATTCGTCAAGAAAAGTTTCAAAAAACTTCTAATGCTGTATCCCACTGTTTTACTAGGGTTTTCCATGAAAATCCAGCAGCGTGAACAGACAAGTCCAAACGGTCCGATACAATTTTTTCCGGATGGGTGAGAACTTGTTCAAGTTTTTCAACCAGTTGAGCCTCATCAGAATAGATTACCTTCTCTTTGAATTCGCCGGGTATCAATTCCGGGTATGAGAGACGATCCGGCAGCAGGGGAAAACATCCTGAGGCAATGGCTTCCATAACTGCAATCCCGAAATTCTCCTGGATGGCCGTACTGACGACGACCGTACCTTTTGACAGCCATTGCCTGTATTCGTCAGACGAAGAAAGATAGCCATAAACCAGCAACTCGTCTTTGAAATCGATTTTAGCCTGTTCAAACTCATCGGGAATAATCTCGTATTGTTCTCCCATTACAGCCAGGTAAAACAAGATACCTTTTTCTTTAACGGCACGGAGCACATTAAAAAATTCAGCCGGATTTTTATCATATTCCCACCTGTGGTTCCAAATAATCAGTGGACGATCAAGACCGCTCTCTTTTAAAGTCCCTGGGTCACCGTTAAAATCAAATCCCGGGTAAAGTATTTGCGTTTTGTCTTGTATTTCCTCAATCATCCAGGTGGGTCTGAAATCAGGCATTTGTTTTATAAGGGTACGGGCTGCTTTAAAAAAATCGTCTCTGTGAAAATGTGAATTGAAAAAAACCCGGTCAGCAGCCAAGGCAGAAATGATATTGGTAAATCCCAAATGAAAATCTCTTTTTTCATGAGGCCCCAATGGATATGAAAGTTGGTTCTCATGAAAATACAAATAAATAGGAGGGCAATCCTTGCCTGCCAACCCCTTAAAATCAGTCAGATCCATCATGTCTGTTGCAAAAATCAGGTCATAATAAGCGATCTTGTCTATTTTACGGATAAACTCAAGGGCTGCACCGCGCATCCGCCATTTCCAGAAGCGCGGCGGCAGTGAAAGGATATCAATTTCATGGGATGAGTGAGCAGCAAAACTATCTGCTACATGTTTGTGGGAACCACCGTAAAACGGTTCAAGAAATAGTATTTTCAATACAATGCCTTAATTGATCAGGGACAGGTTATCATTAGTCTGTTATTTTAAGCAGATGACCATCGTAGAGTTTCATCACCATTTCCAATTCTTCTCCAGTAAACATCCTGCTCATTTCATTTTTAAATTCAGGGGTTGGCCTGAGTTTTCTTAAAGCCATATTAATGTCTTTGATTACAGACTTTCCCCATTCATTTTTAGGGCAAGCCACATACACGTAGTAAAACGGTGCAATTTCAGTTATGGGAACATACCCGAAAACCCCTTCGAGTTCAGGCAGGTTCTTTTTAACCGTATCGTTTACCACAAAAGGGTATTCTAATATATAGTCCATTCGTTTCATGGCAAGCATTTTTATATAAGTCTGCTCATCAATGATCTCCCGGTCAATGTTTGATTCTTTTTCATACCGGGCAAGTATCCGGTCGACGTCAAAAGAATATGACCGGTTTTTTATGAGCAGACCTCTGAACCGTACATCCAACATCATATCAATTAAGGAAAGAGATAAGGGGTTACCTAATTGTTTTATAGTTTCTTTTCTCATCACTATGTGGTTAGGCAGTATAAAGCTGATGGGAATGGAAAACTGGGCAAACTCTTTTCGCTCGTCATTTTTATAAGCCATACAGTTGCATTTTCTTTCCCCTTTTTTCACAAAATGCCAGAACCGATTCCACGTCATGCTCATGTTAACATGATCGTATTTGGAAAGATGCTGTTGAAGCAATTTCAACTGGTTGCCATACTGTCCGCCGATCACTTGGTTATTTTTGCCGCTCAGTTCCATTAATGGGGGCCAGTGGGTTGTCATCCACATAATCCGACCCTTTGCCACTGCCAAAGCCGGCAGCATCAATGTAAGGCATAGAACCATTACCAGGAGCTTTAGATCCCTCATCCATTCTCCATTTTCATTAAGGCGAATTAACGGTACTCAATTGATCTAATTATTTATTTCATTATTATAGTTTAGCAGTGAAGATATATTTAGAGTATAAATCGTAATTTTTAAATTGCCATATAAAATTAAAAAAAGTTCACCAATGCACAAAAGTGTTGCAGTCAGCCAATAGACAGCTTGAGAAAAATTTAAGTGAAAACCTACGGTTTGAGCTGGTTGCTGCCTATTTGTTGCAATACTCAAGAACAAAAGAGAATGAAGGATCTTAGAACCGGGTTGAATATTATATTGACGGTCTTTCTGACATTCTTTTCTCACACGTTTTTTGTGCATCATGTATAAAAGAGTGGTATGGTGATAAAAATTGATCACGAAAAGACGAAAAATGTATGATAAATTAAGCATTAGGAGATCGCACCCAAACAAACAAGGCAAATGCCCATATTGACCCAAAAGAAACCATATGTCATTGGGATTGCAGGCGGATCAGGTGCCGGTAAGACCTTTATTATAGATAAAATCAAACATCACATGAAAAATTGTGATGTGGTGTGCCTCCAGCACGACTGGTACTACAAGCACAATCCTCATCTTTCGTCTTTGGAACGGGATACAATTAATTACGACCATCCCAACGCCCTTGAAACAGATCTTTTGGCTGCCCATGTAGAAAAGCTTTCAGCAGGTCACCCAATCCAAGCCCCCCAATACGATTTCAACACTCATCTTAGAAAACCTGAACCCATTAGTATTCAACCGGCCCAACTGATCATCATCGACGGAATTTTGATTTTCACACATAAGCCCCTCAGACAGTTGATTGACTTAAAAATATATGTAGATACAGAGCCTGATATCCGTTTTACCCGAAGAATGGAGAGGGACATAAAAACACGGGGCAGAACCCGTAAAACAGTTAAAAACCAATATCTTCAAACGGTAAAGCCCATGCATGACATGTTTGTGGAACCGTCAAAACAGTATGCAGATATAGTTATCTCTAACAATTATTTTAATGAAACCGACTTTTTGTATCTGGTGAAAGAAATTCGACAAACTTTTTTTTAACACTCATAAAGACTTTAAAATTCCACTATATGTGATTTACATAGTTTCTGGTTTTTCTCTTTCAATGACCGGCAATTTAATTATAAATTGAGTATTCTTTCCGGGGTCAGACTTTACCTCAAGGATTCCATTGTGGGTCCGGGTAACTATAAAGTAGGCAATGCTCAACCCCAAACCTGTTCCCACTCCTGTTGGTTTGGTGGTAAAAAACGGATCAAAAATCTTTTTTTGAAGATCCATTGGTATTCCCGGGCCGCTGTCAGCAATAACGATCTCAATATTTTCCTTATCACTTGTAAGTGCTACCGATATTTTAAGTATCGGACCGACAACGTCTTCTTGCTTGTTCCCATTTGTATTTATCGAATAGATGCCGTTTTGGACAATGTTTAAAAAAACCTGCTGCAGCATAACCGGGTCACAAGGAACTTTGGGCAATTCCTCATCGTAATCCTTTATAATTTTTATAGAGCCAATATTATATTCTTTGACAGGATGATGGGTGCAGCATGCAAGATCGAGGGTTTCATCCAAAATTCGTTCAATACGACAGTTGACAAGCCGGGAATCCGACACCCTGGAAAAAGAAAGCATATTATTAACAATCTGGGCAGCCCTGTGACCGGACGTTCTTATGTTAGACAAAAGCCGTGGAATCTTGTTTGCCTGCATAAAACGCTTGATATCTCTGGTGTTCCACCTATTTTTAACAGCATTACCATTTCCCGGGTCCAGATCTTCCAAAAGAATTTTTTCCAAAAATTCTGCTGTCTGAGTCATACCAGCCAGTGGATTGTTAAGTTCGTGCGCAATACCTGCGGCCAACCCGCCTAAAGACATCATTTTTTCCGACTGAATCATCATCTCTTCAAATCGAACTTTTTCTGCCACATCTTCAATATAAATGGCTACTCCCTGATTATTTGACAGGGCATAAATTGTAACGTCCTCATACCCTAATTCATCTCCTTGAACAGCGACCCTGTGTTTCCGGAGCGTCTTTCCTGTCTCCCGTACAGCATTAATGCGGGCTGTTGTAATGACTGGGTGCCTTAAAAGGGTATCAATCGAGTGGCCAACAGCTTGTAAACGAGAAATCCCAGTTCGTAACTCAGCTGCAGGGTTCCAATGTTTTACCAGTCCTTTTTCATCCAGGCTGATTACCACAGACGGCATGGACATTATAATATCGTCGATCTGCTGAAGTGCGTTGCTTAAATCTTGTGTCCGCTCGTCTACTTTTACTTCCAGGTCCTTTTGAAATGAACGAATAGTCAAATGC
>JAKSAU010000501.1 GCA_022361535.1 Desulfobacterales bacterium | reverse complement strand
GCGCGGTTGTAGGTATCACATTGGCATACGGAATAAGGCGGATGCTCGTATAAGGATAAAAAACGTAGATAGTAGACCAGGAAAAAGGGGCAAGGAAAAATTCCATTGCCCCTTTGAGCAAATCAAAGCTTATCCTGATATGCTCCGGCAGATTGAAAAAAGCGTTCCCAGGAAACGTCAAGCCTGCTAATTAGAATTACGGGTCATTACTACGCCATTGTTCCAGATTATTTTGACAGCGCTACCAGAGCTGTTGAGTTCGACAGATGCGACACCGGAAATCTGTTTTCCCAACTCGGTCCAGGCTGCATGTATTTGATTTCCCGCTTGGATTGTACCTTTGGCTGTCTGCTGGAATGCATCGCAGCGCCATTGGAATTTTCCCGGATTGTTAATATCACTGCCATCCGGGGTAAATATGTATTCCACAGGGTTACCTAAAATGCTTGCTTTCCACGCGCCCTGCAATTGCTCCACCTTTTTTAGGGTAGTAAGATTCCCCTGTGTAGCCGAATCTGAATTCCAGGCATAGGCGGCGGCAAATCGCTTTTTAGCAATCACCTGTCCCGACTGAATAAGCATGGCTTCTGCAAACTCGGTGGTAAACGGCTCATCCGGGAGGGTCAGTATGATATCCACAGAACCTGTGTCGACCCGGGGGATAGTCACCGGTTTATAGCCGACTCCCACATCCTTTCTACCAGGACCGAACAGCCAGGCCCCTGCATATATCGGACGGCTTCTATCCGGGTCAACACTGAAATGCATCCGGACAACTAAGGTTGAATTACGCATACGCACCATCTCAAAGCCGGTGATGTCATCCTTCATTGCCCTTATAGCCGGCTTTTTTGCAGGAAGAGCAAGTGTGGTGGTTTTCATCATTTTTGTTTCTGCAGGTACGGCTGCAGGGGCTGGTATCCCCATATCTTTGTTTATGGGTGGTCTTGGGATGGGAATAGGAAGGCCTGCAATTTTATTTACAGGGTCATAAACCTCAAGCCGGATGGGCCGGGGAATGGCGATGGGGCTGGCGGCTACCAACTGCCCGGGATTATATTGCTGTGTTTGGCTGCAAACGGTGGTAAATGCACCGAGGCCAGCGCTCAGCATCAAAACTACAATCACCTGGATCAACGACATGGTGATGGTCCTGGTGGTGGAAGGTAAATGGTTAAAACGAATCATGGAAACTTCCTTTCTGAATTAAGTTGAAAAAATCAGTGCCTTTCCGGCCGTTTATATACTTATATTAAACGTTGCATGAATGGTTTTTGCGGTTTCAGGGTAACGGTTTCCTGAACCTGTTTTTCAGGATTTCGAGAGCCTGACAGCTTTAATACAAGACCTTTCTGCTTCTCATAGAATTATGGATCGTCATCCTTGTTTTGACCTGTTTTCCCGGGCCGATGCAGATTCAGCAAAAAGGATATACGAACAGACCAGGGAAAACTAGATTGACAATAGTATCAAAAGGGTTCGGGCTACCGATGACCTTTTCATAACGGGTACTATTTGACCGGCTTGAGTTCCACTTCAAAAACAAGGTCTCCAAAAGCGCCCTGCTGGCTGTCCCCGTCGCTTGTATCAAAAATCACAGACAGGTTAGGCCATAATCTGGGTTCCTTTATGGGGGCGTTGACAAAATTAAATTCAGGATACTCTTTCTTTTGAAGATGAACATTCCTGATCACGGCACCGTCTTCTACGTAAGGCTTATTCTTGAACAGGTCTCTGAAGACATATTTCTCCGAAGCTTTTTTAAATCCCACGATAATATGATTTTCAGGAGCATGATATACCTTGTAAAGGGGTTTGACCCCTTCATATGTGGTATTATCGCCCTGGGTTTCAACGGATTTGAATTTAAATTTCAGGAATGCTTCCTTTTTGTCCTGGCTTACCACAAGTTCGGTATTGATATCGATGGCCATTCTATTGCCGTACCCATCATGGTCACCCTTTGTGAGGTTGAATTTGATCAATGGGCCCTGATGATCTTTTATCCAGTTGTGATCCCCGCTGGTCTGCGGCTCTACCGGCTCTGCCGGAAAATGGACTTTCACTTTCGCAAACCGAGTATCCGGGGCATATTCCGGGATGTGGTTGTAGTTGTTGTTGAATTTCCATTTTGAGCGGTCCAGAGGATATTTCTTCAGGATAAAGATGTCATGATTCACTGTCTTTACCCATCCGGCAAGATCTTTTTTCTTGGAAATGGCCTGCTGAATCTCATGGGGTTTGAACTCTTCGGGATGATCAATGATATAGACAAGATTGTTCATCATGTATTCGATTTTTTTCCGGTAGTGTGTCAGATCAAATAACAGCTTCCGCTGTTCACTAAGGTCCAGTGCCTGATCTCCTGCGATATGGATAAATTCAGGAAGTCTGCTGTATTTCATAACCTCGTATCTGATCACACCACCGTTTTTCCTGTTAGCTGTAGACCGTCTTGCCTCATCAGCAGCCAGCTTGGGAAACTTGGAGACAAGATCTTTGAGTCTGTCCACTGACTTATTGGTCTGCAGAACCGGATACCCTGCCCCAAAGGAACGAATCAACGAATCCTCGCTCTGGCGTTCTTTTGCCTTCCTAGTCTCCTTTTCAACATCCACTCCCACACTGTAACCTGCAAAACCCCAGTTACCGCTGGTTTTGTTTTTAGTGATTATTTTTGTATTACTGCTTTCCTTTAGCAGATTGTATGACGCCGCCCCCTGAAGAGAAGCCCCGTAATAAATGGCATAAAGAAAACAGTCTCCATATCTCTTATAAAATTCATTTTTACCGTAGGTTTTTAATACGGAAAGCGCCTCGGGTTTCAATTTAAGCTGAGAAAGGTTTGTATACTCTACAAAAGTTTCCATAAATACCGAGGCAACGTATGTTTCTGCGTAGCTGCTGTTGCTCTTGTACTTATCAAATTGAGTTTCACTGCTTCCTGAGTATCCCATATAATGACCGGAAACTTTGATATCTACACCGAGATGCTCCCAGAATTCATCCAATGACCTTACGTACCCGTCTTTGATCTCAGTCACAAATCCGAAAAGTTCATCTGTTTTATCCAAAGGGTCCTCGTTATGGCCGCCCGGCAGGATATCGACTGCAGATGACATCACTCTTCCATAGAGAGTGTCATACCCCTTGCCAAGACCTACTTTCTGATGGTGGTCTGACGGATAGTACATAAAGGTCTCTGAATCAGAATCAAATGCAAAATTAGGAGATTCCATCTGACTGGGCCGGTCAATCCGGGACAGAATTTTCTTATTCATTTTTGCCTGCAATGCGTGGTTACCCTTTATACCGGTTCCAGGATTTTTTATAGATTCGGTTTTAGGCGGTTTAACAATACTAGGAAGTGTCGCAACTGCGATAGGTTTGCCCACTACAACCATTTTCGTTGACTGGCCGCCGGTTACTGCTTTTGCAGGCCCTTTGTTATGCTTGATGGCAAACTCCTGCAACGCTTTTTCCCTGTGTGCTAAGTGGCCGGGTGTTGTTGCGATATTATTGCCATGCCGGCTCCAGTTGTAATGCGAGTTATAATCGTTGCTCCAGACCGGCGGCTTAAAACCGGTGGACATGGCGGCAGATGCTTTGTACTGGCGCACCGCTTCTTTTCCATATCTTTGGGCGGCACTATCTTTGCCCTGCTTTTTGATGACAAAATCCTGGAGCTGCTTTGCCCGTGCTGCAAGGTGGCCGGGTGTTGTGGCAACATTTGCGCCTGCTTTACACCACTTATAGTGAACATTGAAATCACTACTCCAGGCAGGCGGCTTGAAGCCGGCCTGAAGTTTAATATTTTGCTCATTCTGTCGCACAGCCTCCTGAGCATATCTCCGGCAGGCCGCATCGTTTTTCTGTGCCAGGACAGATCGGCAGGGAAAAGCAAGAATCAAAAGCATCAGTGCTATAACCGGAAAAATAGAACGCTGGTTTTGGGAGTTTGTTTTCATCATCACGTATCCTCTCTTTGGAACAGAATAGTTCTTGGGCACCTTGAATAGTGGTCTTTTGGCCCGATTTTAAAAACCACTTAGCGATCTCAAATCATTGCATGGCTATAGTGTCGGGACAATCAGGGAGAATACTCAAAAACAGGCGGGAAACTACTCAAAAAATCGGGTCATTAAGAATTCGTCTTGATTGTATGCAGAATCTTACAAAGAAATGATGCCTTTTTTGATAGCATATCGTGTCAATTCGGCAGTAGTATCAAGCTTAAGCTTTTTTCTCAGGTTTCGGCGGTGGTTTTCCACGGTTCTTTTGCTAATGTGAAGTATATCCGCCATATATTCTGTATTTTTTCCTTCGGCAATCAGCTGGAGGATTTCGATTTCCCGGGAGGATAATTCTTCCGCTTCGTCCGGAGCACCTTCATGATCCAGAGCAGATCGAATCAATGTACCCGCGACGTTTGAGCTGATGTATGAATGCCCTGCAGCAACCTGTCGCACGGCTTCGGCCAGATGCTCAAAGGCATTGGTTTTAAGAAGATACCCTGAGACACCAGCCTTGAACATTCCCATGACATACCTTTTGTCATCATGCATGGACAAGGCGATGATCTTTTGGTCCGGATGATTTTTTATGATCTGGCGGCTGGCCTCAATCCCGTTAAGATCCGGCATAGATACATCCATGATAATCACATCCGGTTGTGTTTCTCCGGCGATCACTAAAGCTTCTCTTCCATTATCTGCCTCGCCGACCAAGGCCATGTCTTTTTCCAGGGCAATGGCCTGTTTAAGTCCGTCACGCAATATTTTGTGATCGTCCACTAGAAGCAAGCGGATTTTTTTTTCTGTACTATTGCTATTTATCATGATCTTTTCCCACAGGTACTCTAATTATGATTTCCGTTCCCTTGTCTGATTCCGATACAATCCGTATCTGCCCGTTGATTGCAAGCAGCCGGTCCTGCATACTGTAAAGACCGAATCCTCCCAAGCCCTCATTTCCAGACCGGTTCTCAGCAATGGAAAACCCTTTTCCCTTATCTTTTATCTTTATCACCAGCGCATCTGCATCTTTGTCCAAAATCATAAAGGCCAGGTTGGTATCCGCATGTTTGACAACATTTATAAGTAGTTCCCTTGCCGCCCTGTAAATAATAATCTTTTGGGAATTATTCAGATTCACACTTTTTGTCGCCTGATTCATAAAAACCACCTCAAGCCCATATCGCTCCCGCATATCATCTGAAAGCCATTCCAGTGCGGCAACCAGCCCGAAATCGTATAGTATTCTCGGGCTGAGTTGAAAGGTCAGTGACCGGATTTCCTCTACAGCCCGGCCCAGATGATCACGAACCTTTCCAATGTCCTGCTTCACATCTTCGTCAATGACTTGCTCAATGCGTTTCAAATTAAGAACGCCCAATGCCAGGGTCTGGGATACACTGTCATGGAGATCGTCGGCAATGGCCTTTTTCTCCCTCTCTTCTACCATGGCCAGTTCGGCGGACATATCTTTAAGTAGTCTCTTATGAAGACTGATCTCCCCGACAGCTGCATCCTTTTGTCTCTTTTCTTTTAACAGGGCTTCATCCAACCGCGCATTTTCAATGGAAACAACCGCCTGCGAAATGAGAATATTAAGAATTTTCAGCCGCTGTTTGGTAAACACACCTTTCATCAAGTTGTTTTCAAGATACAGGATACCGGCAGTCAGGTTTTTATTGTAGATTGGCATACACAGAATCGACACCGGCCGGTTTGAGATAATATATGCATCTGTCTGAAACTGGCTGGATTGCCCTGCATCTTCAAGAATAATGCTTTCTCCGGTGCGAAGGGTATAATTTACAACAGATACCGGTAAATCCAAGGTATCCTCGGAAAACTTTCGAGACTCAAGTATTCGGATGTCATCCGGATTAAGCCGGGCAAAGGCCTCAATTTTTAACGTATTATCAGAATACAGCAGTAAAAACGCTTTTTGCGCACCGGAATTTTCTATAATGAGATGGATCAGCTTTTTCAAGAGCGCAGGTAGTCGGGTTTCAGCTGCGATGGCCCGAGAGGCATTGAGTACGGTATGAACATCAAGATCGTGGTCTGCAATCAGATCCGGATCAACGTTGACATTGAAATACTGTGCAGACGCCTGACTCTGGAATTCCAAGCCAGGACTATCCGTAAACGTTATCTTCGGCGTGGAATATGTTTCTTCCATGTGTCTGGCCTTTGCCAAAGCCCCCCATTCAAGGTAACATTCATGGGATTTCAGCAGCCATTTTTTAGCCTGAACCTGTTCCTCTGAAGCTATAAAAAAACGGCCCGCCATTTCACATGCCAGGGCTTTGTCGTTTACATACTGGTTCTCAGAGGCATGGTCGACAGATTTCCGGAAATAAGCCGATGCCTTATCCGCTTTTCCTTCCACTTGATACATCATGGCCTGCATTAATTCCTGTTTATGGATAAAATTCGCAGGACAATACGATGCCCAGCGGCTCATCAACCTGATATTGGCCTTTGCCTGACTGATAAGTTTCCGCTTTGTACGGCCGTTCACTTGGACGGCAAGAGACAGTCGGGCAATTGTATCATAGAAAATAAAGCAGGCCGAATCCGGTATACCCTGGGCGGATTCATAATACTCACGAGTCTGATCAGCATAGCGAACCGCATCCTGAGGCCTGTTAAAGATAACGCACAACATACATGACAGATAAAACTGGGTAAAAAGAGCGATTTGGTCATTGGATTGGATTAGCGTCGGCTTTATAACATCAATATCGTGCAGCTCGCCTTTTAGTTTCCACGGAGCCTGGCTCTTTTCGGATAGATTGGTCACGGCCTGGATAAAAATGCCTAATTTTGTAGAAACGACATCCTGCTTGATCTGCTGAAGATGAAACATATACGTATTCATCTCTTTTTTAACACCATCAAGTGGAACGCCCGTATGAAAGGCAGCTGTACAATAAGCTACAGCGCTGATGGCGGCGAATTGGTGGTCACCGGTGTCGAGCCCGGTCCTAAAAGATACCCGCTGTATAGGCATTGTATCCTTAAGATGGTCCGTCCAGTGTGAAATCAAACCGCAGAATGTGCTTGTGGTACGGGTTTCAATGCTTTTTGCGGCCAACTCTTTTACAAGGTCCATTGCAAGACGGCCATAGCGATAGCCGGCATCCATTTTATTTAAAACGCCACACAGGATGAATCCATACCCGGAATATCCGAATATGGAGGCATCGGTATTGCCGTGTTTCAGGGACAGGTCAATAGACTTGAATACGATGAGCGGCAGTAGATTGGGGCAGGAATAAAAGGCCGCCAGTGTCACACAGGAAAGAACCCTTAACACGGCAAGAGAAATGGGATTCTTCATCTCGGGCAACAGGGCCAGATCCCGCGTATCCCTGCCGAGCAATCGTACACGGGTTTTCATTAGTCCCATGATAATATGTGCCTTGTTTGGCTTTCTGGGAAACCTGACACCAAGACGTTTGGAAAATTCAAGGGCAATATCAATGGCTTCATCCATACGGTTCCTGGCATACAAAGAACTAATCTTTATCTCGTAAAACCGTTTTTTTTTCACCAGGTCCTGAACATTCTGATCCACCTGACTGATCAGGTCATCCATTTTGTCATATTCGCTCATCAGAAAAGCGGCCTGTGCTGCCCCCTTATATAAGGAAAAACAAAGGTCCGGTTGGTCCTGCCAAGGGGAGTTCCCAAGATCATCAGCGGTCTTTTTCAGAAGATGAATACCGGTCTGATAAAAATCAAGGGCAGAGTCATAGGCTGCAGACTCTAAAGATTTCTCTGCTCCGCCCCGGTTCAAACTGGCAAGTTCCAACAAGCCATCCCGGTCGTTAATTATAGCTCTTCCGGCATTCAGCTGGCTGACAATGGTAAACAGGTAATTATCCGCATTTTTACCATGATAGGCCAACAACTCTTTTCCGATACGATGATGACGCCGGTTCTTGGAGGTTTCGGAGAGACTTTCGTAAACATATTGCTGAATACTGTCATGGGCAAAATAAAATTGTGCGGGTGCTTTGCGGCTGTTCTGCCGTGAGGGCCTGCAAATGACTATGCCATGATCCAGGGCAGGCGCCAAATGGCCTTTCACGATTTCCGGCGACCGGCCGTCACCAATGCTCAACGCCTTTAAAGGGAACTGATTACCGAAACATGAGGCGGTCTGTAAAATATCCACAGCATCTTTGCTTAGCAAATCGATCCGCTCCCTGATAATACCTGCCACACTGCGACTGACTTTCAAACGCTTAATTCCCGTGGTGTCCCATGCCCATTGTCCGTCTTCAGGAACATACTTGATGAATCCTTTCGTATGGATAGAAGATAATAACTCATTGATAAAGAACGGATTGCCCCCGGTTTTTTGGAATATTGCCTCAACCAGATCAGTAACCTTGTCCTTAGACTGCTTCAAAAGCATTGACAGCCAAAGGGAAATTTCATCAATACCCAAAGGAGACACACGAACCCGAGTGATGCTTATCTCATGCTGTTTTAGATCGGAAACAAGCTTGGACCAGTTGTGGGTTTCATTCACTTCATTATCACGGTACGCCGCAGCAACCATCAAGTGCTTAATATTCGGAGAAATACAGATGATGCGTATTAATTCAAGTGATCCTTTATCCACCCATTGCAAGTCATCAAAAAACAGGCACACGGGCTGGTCTTTTACACACAGGGCCTCTACAAAACTATGGAAAACAAAAGCGAATCGATTTTTTTCTTCAAGTGGTTTAAGAGGTGCGACAGGAGGCTGGGGACCGATCACCTTTTCAAGAGCGGGGATCAAATCCGTGATAAGCCTGCCATTGGGCCCCAGCGCACGTTTCAGCCGTTTCTGCCAACGTTCATACGAATCCTGTGTCGTTGACAGGATACGCTCAATCAAGCGACCAAAGGCATGTGTTAACGCCCTGTAAGGTACATTGCTTTGAAGCTGATCAAACTTACCCTGGATAAACACACCGGAGCCAAGGATATCCGGGGTGTCGATACTTTGAACCAATGCGGTTTTACCCACCCCGGCAGCACCTTTGACCAGAAATATCTGTTTCTCAGTCTTCACCTGATTCCAGGTACGAACCATCAACCTGTGCTGCTTCTGCCGGCCGAAAATTTTTTTTGAATCACTCAAATCACGGAGCAAGCTTTTTTTCCCGATCGTAAAAACAGACTGCTGCCGGGGAATCTTTCTGTTCAGGCAAACATTGAGATCCTGCAGAAGGTGTTCAGCTTCCGCATACCGATCGCCAGGATTTTTTTCCAATAATTTCATTATGATATCAGACAAAGGGTCTGAGACCGTTCTGGATATTTTCTGTATTGGAATGGCCTTTCTGGCCAGATGGGCATGGGTGAGTTGAGACGGCTCAGAAAATTCAAAGGGAAGACGACCCGTCAGCAGCCGGTAAAAGACCATCCCTATTGAGTAAAGATCCGAACGAAAATCAACAGGAAAAATAGTCCTTCCCGATCTTTCAGGTGCAAGGTATCCAGGTTCGGTCTGAAGGTTAGTAGTGGTAACTTTTTCCCGATTTTCATTTATAGGGCTGGCATCGGCAAAATCAATGATGTTCAGACGGCCGTCCGCACGATTTAAAACGATATTTGCAAGGCTAATATTGTTGTGAAGAATCTGCTCCCGGTGGATGTCAATGACCGCTGCGGTAATCTGCACTCCAATTTTAAGGAAATGTTCTTCACTCAGCCCGGATTGTTTGTACAATTGT
>JAKSAU010000779.1 GCA_022361535.1 Desulfobacterales bacterium | reverse complement strand
ATTCAAACTAAATGGAGTGGAAAATGATAGGAAGATATGCTGACCTGAATGTATATAGAGAAATTTTTAAGTCTCGGGATTTTTATAAATTCGCTGCTGGAGCCGTTCTAATACCGGCAGCCATGATCGTCCAGGGACGTGAAGGGGCCGGAATCAGCCTTGCGGATATTATTTTGATGGCTTCTGTACTGTTAAATGGCGGGCCGATTGTAATTGAGGCGGTCAAAGGTTTGGTTGAGCGTCGCATCAATGTGGATGAACTTGTTTCCATTGCCATAATAGCATGTGTGTTAAACCAGAACTTTCTGGAGGCTGCAATCGTATCGGCTATTATGGTATTTGGTGCCCTTGTAGAAGAAGCGGTTAGCGATTCAGCCAGGGATGCCATAAAAAAATTGATAGAGGTAACCCCGCAAACAGCGGTTGTCGTAAAGAACGGGCAGGAACTGGAAGTTGAAACAAGCCGTATCAAACCAGGTGATGTGCTTATAGTACGGCAAGGACAGGTCATTGCGGTTGACGGACGGGTAATTGAAGGGCAGGCAGCTGTTCAGGAGGCAAGCCTGACAGGGGAGCCCGTCCCTGTAAGAAAAAAAAGAGGCGATTCGGTATATGCCGGAACTTCCTGTGCAGACGGGTTTATTCAGATTGAAACCTTAAAAGTAGGAGATGATGCTGCCATTGGAAAAATCATTAAAATGGTCAGGGGTGCAGAACAATCCAAAACGCAGGGCAGCAAGATTGTTGACCGGTATGCGGCCTGGTTTACCCCTGTGATTCTGGCTGCAGCCTTAGTTACATTTTTTGTGACCTGGGATCTTACACGGGCCATTACAGTCTTGATTGTCGGCTGCCCCTGTTCTTTTCTTTTGGCAGGACCTGTGACAACCGTGGCTGCTGTTGGACGGGCTGCACGGTCCGGCATACTGGTCAAAGGCGGAAAATACTTGGAAAATATTGCAAGAGCAAAGATCTTTTGCTTTGACAAGACCGGAACATTGACAACAGGGTGTCCTGTTGTGACAAAGGTCGACGTAGAAGACGGATGGACTAAAAAGGAAGTACTTGCAATGGCATCAGCCGTTGAGAAAAAGAGTTTGCATCCCTTAGCACAAGCAATTGTAGAAGAAGCTGAAACTCAAGGCCTTTTAGTTGCAGAGGCAAGTGATATCATTTCCCGGCCTGGCAGGGGAATTTCAGGTCGTGTGGCAGAAAAAACGGTAAAGGTTGAAACAGGGGACACCCAAAATTCCTTAGGGTATACATGCGTAGATGTCTTAATTGATGAAAAGAAAGCCGGGAGCATATGCCTGGAAGATCGCCCCAGATCTGAAGCCTCAAATGTTATAAGTATGCTTCGCAAAGATGGCATTGGCAAGATGGTCATGATTTCAGGTGACAGTACTTCTTCTGTTGATAAAATTGCCAAGGCTGTTGGCATCAGGACCTGGTTTGCCGGTCAATATCCCGAAGATAAACTAAATACCCTAAAAGACTTCGGTGACAAAGATATGATTTATTTGGGAGACGGTATCAATGATGCTCCAGCCCTGAAACAAGCGGATACTGGAATTGCAATGGGGGCCAAAGGAGCGGATGTGGCCCTTGAAACAGTAGATGTCGTATTGATGAACGATACCCTTTGCCAATTGCCTTTTCTGGTTGATTTAAGCCGGACCATGGCACGGGTAAT
>JAKSAU010000205.1 GCA_022361535.1 Desulfobacterales bacterium | reverse complement strand
GTGTTAGCCCGAATCTTTCCTATGTTTATATGGACAAGCCATTTTATTTTACCTATATTAATTCTCGCGGGAAATCATCCCTTTTTCGTCAAAAAACGAGGGCAGCAACCGGGATTGCCTTGACAGGCGTAATACAAACCCCTGCCCATTAAACACAATCTTGCCAAACGTCCACCAGTGAAAGGAGGTTCCATGGCTCATCAACCCAACACCCTGAGAAAAGACGTATCTAAAACCGATTGCTGGGACCTGTCTCCCATGTTCAAATCAGACGATGAGTGGGATACTTTATTTTCAGATCTGGAAAAAAAAACTGTCAAACTATAACACATTTAAAGGGAATCTGGCCAAATCCTTTGACACGTTCATGAATTGCATCAAGTTTGACCATGAGATGGGCCGGGACCTGGAGCGCCTTTACACATTTGCACACCTGAAAAACGACGAAGATAAAACAAACCCGGATGGAGACAGTTTGTTCCAAAGAGCTGTCAACCTCTATACACGGATCGCTGATGCATCCAGTTTCATTGTCCCTGAAATTCAATCCATTCCAAAGGCAGACTTGGAAGAATACCTGGACCGGGACGAAATACAAGATTACAAGTTCTATCTGGAGAAAATCATAAGAAATATCCCCCACACACGGAATGCAGAAACAGAACAGCTTTTGGCCATGGCAGGAGAAAGCCTGAACGCTGCCAGACAAATTTTCTCTCAACTGGATAATGCTGACCTTGATTTCGGCATGATTGAAGATGAGAAAGGAGAGCCAAAACCCTTTACCCACGGCAACTTCATCACTTTTTTAAACAAAAAAGACAGGAATTTGCGCAAACAGGCCTTTGACCAATACTACAACGTATATGACGCCCACAAACACAGTATTGCAGCAGCCCTTTCATCTTCCGTCAAAAAGGATCTTTTCCTTGCACGGGCGCGTCACTTTGAAAACACCCGGCAGGCAGCCCTGTTTCAGGACAATGTTCCGGCCGATGTTTACGACAATCTGATCACCAACGTAAAAAAAGGACTGTCTCCCCTTTATCAATACCTTGATTTTAGAAAAAAAGCCCTCGGTCTTGATACCCTGCATATCTACGACACATACGTACCAGTGGTCGCGGATGTGGATTTTCATATGGACTATGAACAAGCAGTTAAAACCTGTATCAAAGCTCTGGCGCCCTTGGGAGAAGACTATTGCCAGTCACTTGAAAAAGGCTTGGCCAAAGGCTGGGTGGACCGGTATGAAAACAAGGGAAAACGAAGCGGGGCCTATTCATCAGGCTGTTATGATTCCCCGCCCTATATACTGCTCAACTATGACAGCAACTCAATTAACAGCCTTTTTACCCTGATCCACGAAGCCGGGCACTCCATGCATTCCTATTATGCCAATAAGTCCCAGCCCTATCCAAGCCATGATTACACCATTTTTGTGGCTGAGGTTGCTTCCACCCTCAATGAAACCTTGTTGGGCCAGTATCTGCTGGAAAAATACAAGGATGATCCGACCATGACGGCATATATCCTGAACCGGGAAATCGACAATATCCGGGCCACGTTTTTCAGGCAGACCATGTTTGCGGAATTTGAACATATCGTCCATGGCCTGGCCGCCGAAAACCGTGCCCTGACTCTGGATACATTTACTGCGGTATACAAGGATCTGTTGGCAGTCTATTTCGGGGACCGGATGGAAATAGAGACATCCCTGCCACTTGAATGCCTGCGAATCCCGCATTTTTACTCCTCTTTTTACGTGTATAAATATGCCACAGGGCTTGCTGCAGCCCTTTCCATTGCAGGACGGATCAATGATCTTGGCCAAGATGCCGTGGATGACTACCTGTCATTCTTAAAGCTTGGCGGCGCCATGTTTCCCATTGACGAACTGAAGGTAGCCGGAGTTGATATGGCGACTCCTGACCCTGTACAGGCAACAGTGGCCCATTTTGAAACCCGGGTCAATGAATTAGGCGCGCTATGGCAATCCAATTAGATCCCATAGGCGTTCTCCGCACCTGTTATAAGGAGAAATTCGGCATTCCAAGACAGCCCAACCTGGTGAAGCAGGCCCCGGGTATTCTTGAGCTTTACCCTGAGTTTGCAAGGGAGGAAGCTGTCAGGGGCCTTGACGGATTTTCCCATATCTGGCTGATATTTCTTTTCCATAAAGCTCAAGGAAAAGAGAAAAAGAACTGGTCTCCCATGGTCAGGCCTCCAAGACTTGGAGGTAACAAAAAAGTGGGGGTGTTTGCTTCAAGATCCCCATTCAGACCAAATCCGCTGGGCATGTCATGCGTCCGGCTTGATGAAGTTGAAATAACTAAAACTGGCCCTGTGCTCCATTTGTCTGGAGTGGATATTCTGGACCAGACCCCTATTATAGATATCAAACCATATGTTCCCTATTCTGACAGCCTGCCAGACGCCATGGACGGATTTGCCCAAGGCCCGCCTGTCCCAGGTCTCAGTGTCGTGTTTTCAAAAAATGCCATGAAACAGATCAATCAAAAGAAAAAAGAAATTCCAAATCTTGAATCCATTATCAAAGGGGTCTTGGAAAATGATCCAAGACCTGCCTACGCCGAAGAAAAGACCGCCAACAATGAGGAACGCATTTACGGGGTCCGTCTGTTTGATTTTGATCTGAAATGGCAGGTTAAAGACGGCAATGCCCATGTTATTGGCCTTGACCTATAATATAAAAGATACGGATTTTACAGCCTGACGATTTTTCCCGTGATTGAACGCTTATAGCAATTTTCAAAATAAATTTTCGACTGGCCCTGGTGAACAAGGGTATCCCATATAACAAAAACCGGCTCGTTAGTTCTAAGAAGCGGCTGCCGAATTTTTTTCAAAAATCCGCCTGATGCCGTCTTCTTAGAGCAAACGAGCCTAAGTGCTCAGACGCCAATAC
>JAKSAU010000961.1 GCA_022361535.1 Desulfobacterales bacterium | reverse complement strand
TCGCGATCGTCCTCATCGAGTTGGATGAACTCAGCCAAGGGGAGCATGTCCTCGTGCCAGGTCTCCGGCGGCGCCTTGCGGAAGTGCTTACGGAAACGCGCCTCGGTCAACGCAAAGTCGGCGAAGGTCAGGGGCACCGTCATCTGGGCCTCTTTGCCGTCCTCTTCCTGGTAGTCGATGGTGTACGCCGGCCAATCGTCGTTGAGTGCCGGGTTGCCCTCGATGGAGCAGCACTCCTCGAAGGTCACGCCCGCATCCGGATCGAAACGGAACAGCGGATAGCCGCGCGACTCGACCACGAGCTTGGACTGGTGATCGGACATATCATCACCGACACCGTGCTCGGGCTGACAAACCGCGTAGATGTTGAACAAGGCCGGACGTCGGCTGTTCAGTCCGTCGATATAGCCTTCGAGCAAATGGGTGACGTGCGCCATCGAGCTTTGCAGCACGAAGGACGTCCGGTGCGCCATGCCGATCAGGCCCATCTCCTTGCGGATCTCGGTCTTGCCCTTCCAGGCCTTACCGTAGGGCGACATATCGGCGACCTGGCCGACAAAGCCCGAGGTACAGGCCTGACCGCCGGTGTTCGAATAGACCTGGGTATCCAGCACCAACACCTTGATCGGCATGCCCGAGGCCATGGCCCGCGACAGGTTCTGGAAACCGATGTCGTACATGGCGCCGTCGCCACCGACGCTGACCACCGGCGGACACAGCAACCATTCCTCGTCGCTGAACTGTTTCCAATCGAAATAGGTGAAGAAGTCTTCGTGCTCGACCGGGTTGTAGTTGCCTTCGAGTTCCAGCCTGGCCTCGCGCACGGCCTTGAAGCCTTCGGTCATCTTGCGCATATGGCCTTCGAAGATGCCCATGGCGACCGACGGCGAGTCCTGGAACAAATGGCTGGTCCAAGGGAAGGGATACGGGTTGAACGGGAAGGTCGAACCCCATACCGAGGTACAACCGGTCGCGTTGATGATGCCCATCTCGGCGCGACCGTTACCGGTCTTGCCGTCGGTGTACTGCCACTTCAGATAACGCAGTTTTTCCAACAACTGGGTCACGCGACGCAGCCACTTCTGATCGACCGGCTGCGCATCGCCGGCGAGTTCGCCCGACAGATCGGACAAGGTCAGATCGCCATCGTGATTCGCGTCCACGGCCGAATCGATCTTGTCCAGCCGCGACAGGTCCATGCCCTCGGCGAGCTTCAGGCGGATGTGGGTTTCCAAGCGGTTGATCAGATCGTCCAGCTCGGCCAGGTGTTTCTTCACCCGCGGCTGCATCAAGGCGGTCACGGTCGCGGTGAACAAATGCACCACCGACTTCTCGCCACAGCCCATGCAGGCACCGTCGCCGGACTGCAACGACTGATAATTGCTCTTGTCCAACAGCAGGGTTTCGAGCGCACCGATTTTTTCGTCCAGATCGTCGATGCGAATGAAGTCCGGATCGGTCGTCGGCAGATCGAGCCAGAAATCCCAGTCGCGTCGCATCTGCTCGACGGCCTCGGGCGTCTGCGGCTCGGCCAGCAAGGCTTCGTCGTCACAAACCTCGATACATTCCATGCAGCCCTTACAGGTGTACGGGTTGACGGTGATCGCAAACAGACCGCCACTGCCCGACTGCTTTTTCTCGCGCGTGGTCCAATACGGCTTGGTGATACTGAACTGGAAATCGCCCAACTGCGCGGTGAACAAACC
>JAKSAU010001044.1 GCA_022361535.1 Desulfobacterales bacterium | reverse complement strand
TTATCCAAGGCATCTCCGATGAAAAGGTCAGTACTATTCTTAAATCAACCCTGCCGTTTTTCATTATCATGGTACTGATGGTCGTGTTTGTAACCATCTTTCCGGAAGTGGTCTCATATCTTCCTGATAAAATGGTGCAGTAGCCTATTTCTTGATTATACAATTTATAACGGCCCCAGCATATTGCCTGGGGCCGTTTACTTTTTAGGTTTTCATGCCTTTCAATCGTTAAGTTATGACCTGCCCCGCCCCAATTCGATTTTTATGATTATTGAGTAAAAAAATACCAGAAATTCAGGGAAACCCTGATTGATTTCAGTTTTTTTAACTGATATGGTGCCTGAAATTATTGCACACATATTCCATATTGTGGTGTCTGACATTCAATTGAAATACACTCTGCTCGAAGGAGGTTCTATGTTCTTGGTAGTTCCCAAAAAAGGTCAAACAAAAGCTTGCTCAGATATTCTGTGTTTTGCAATCAATGAATACTTTAGGTTCATGGTGTTTGAGTTTTGATTGTCTTTTAATTTAAGAATCGGCCTAATACGTCCAGTGATTAAGTGGGCAGAATTAGCGGTTGATGTTTAGTCACTATTCCAAAAAATATCATATTAAATCTATCAAAAGTATCCATAATATTCTGAGGTCCTGTATGAAAACTAATACCCGTATCAAGCAAATTTTGAGTAATATCATTTTAATGACCGTTTTTTCCATGGTGTTAAATTTTTCAATGTTTTCATCTACTGTGTTTGCTTTTAATGAAGATGATGTGGCTTACGAACAAAATGTTTTCATGTATACGCATTATGACGCAGACGGAACGATCTGCGGAGGTTCAAATACTACTTACCCTTTTCAAATCTGTGGATGCACATACCCGGATGGGAAAAAAGTAATGACGCACTATCAAACAGGAACAGAATACATAAAACAATATAATTGCAGTGGAGAGGTAATAAATCTTATAAACACAGGGAAATCCGCTACCTGTTATACATGCAAGAGTGCCGATGATACTATATGCGGTTATTATACTGTGAATAATAGCGGTGCTGAAACGTATGGCAGTTTCTGCACAAGAGGAGGAAAAAAGAAAGTAGAGGGCACATCATGTACATTCATAAATGAAGGGCCAATCATCGATGTTAGAACAGAAGAGATGAAAGGCAGTAGGTGTTGCAGTGATAAAGATAAGGATATTGTTTTTCACTGTAATGATAATTGTCCTGATGTCTATAACCCTGATCAGAAGGATTCTGATAGTAATGGTATTGGCGATGCCTGTGAAAATTCATATTCTGGAGAAGACAAAAGTAAAACAAAAGTTAATTGTGATGCAAATAACGTTGCAGATCCTATCAATATTTTTAATGGCAATTTGTTTGAAAAACAAACTGACTTACATTTTAATTCGGCTTTTAAAGGCGGACTCTCATTACAACGCTATTACAATAATCGCAACGACACTCAAAGCATAATTGGGTTTGGATGGACACACAATTTCAATAATCAGTTATCAGTAAATACGGAAGGCAGCTATACGCAGCTCACTGTTATTGATGGAACTGGCCGCGGCTACTTTTTCTATGATTATGACGATAGTAATACATTCAAAGAAACAGGAAACCAAGGTTTCATTATCGTTAATGACGAAGGGGATTATGTTTGGCTCAAAACTACTGGAGAATCGTATATTTTTGATTCGGAAGTAGGGACTCTTCTTTCTGCAATAGATTTAAACGGTAATACGCAAGCATTGTCCTACAAAACAGATGGGTTATTGGAAAGCGTAACAGACCAGTCCACAGGAAGAACTCTAACTTTTCATTACAACACAGATAGCAGAATTATTTATGTCTCCGGCCCTGTGACAGTGGCTGTGCCTGACGGTATATGGGTTTCTTACGAGTATGATGCCAATGGCAACCTTACAAAGGCCACATACGCAGATGATAACAATGGGTCAACCGCTTCAGGATTTGAGTATCGTTATGAAGACCCGAACGATCCCAATAACATGACTGCCAAATATGATTTGGCCGGAAACCTGATTGCAACCTGGAATTATGATGATCAGGACAGAGCTGTTGAAAATACTAATTGGGAAGGCATAGGAGCAACCATTAATTATGATGACCCAGAAAGTGTTGTGGTAACCGATGCTTACGGGTTAATAAACACTTACACGATCAATACGATAGGCGGACGTAAAAAAATCACCGCCAAAACAGGTGCTAAAAATTGCAACACCTGCAGTACAGGTATTATAAGAGCAGAATTTGATGAGCAGACAGGTATGCCTATAGAAAGGGAGTGGGTTAACGGTCGGGTTGATCAGTTTTTGGATTATGGTGAAAATCTAAATGCAGGCACCCACATCATTTCTGTTGGAACTGATGAAGAGAAAACCATCTACACCAAATGGCATGCCGAACTATCCACACCTTTAACCCGTACCCACAAAAGTCTTCTGGCAGACGATACCAATCCAGACAGGAACCGGGTAACCATATGGGATTATGACGATCCATCAGCAGATGGCGATACAGATACACCAAATGAGAATCCCACAAACAACATCTACCGGATGATCCTACAGGGCTATACCCACGACAGTTCAGGTTCGGTGATCGCCTTTGAACAGGTCACAACCTACACCTACAATGATAAGGGGCAAGTCCTTACTGTAGATGGCCCATTAACCGGCACTGAAGATGTGGTCACATTTTCCTATGATCCAACAACTGGGGATCTGCTGTCCATCACACGGCCTATCACCGGTACCACCTCCTTTACCTATGATGATGCTGGCAACGTTCTTACTGCAACAGATGAAAACCAGATCCAGACGGTATTCACCTATGACGGCAGGAACCGCTGGCTGACATCCACATCAGAAAATGCATCAACTGTGCGTACCTTTACTGCAGCAGGAGAACCAGAAACCCTGACAGACAGATCTGGTAGAACCCAGACACTTTCATATAATACTAACGGATTTTTGCAGAGGCTGACGAACCCTGCTGGTGACTATCAGCGTTTTGCCTATGATGAGAACGCCAATCCTATTGAGTCATCAATTTACACAGTTGGCGGTGTACAGACCCTTTTCAAAGGCTTTGACTATGGAGACCCATCAACTGATCCTGAATTGGCTCCAGGCAAACCAGCCATAGCCAAACACAAAAACCAGGATGGCACTGCTGATCTAAACACCCAGTTTGCATATGAATATGGCAATCTGGTCCGTGTAACAGATCCCATGGGTACGGTGAACACTTACCATTATGATACCCTTGGCCGCATGTACCAGATGGACGAACAGCAGACAGATACCATCACAGCCAATACAAGCTATGGATATGATCTGAATAACAATTTGATCAAGGTAACCGATCCGGAAAACCTTGTAACTGAATATGTTTATGATGATGCCAACCGGCTGGTAACAGAAATTTCACCGGATACCGGCACAACACGGTATGTTTATGATGATGCCGGTAATCTGAAAATACGTATAGCCAATGACCAGTCCATGATCCGATACGATTATGATGCACTTGGCCGCAGAACCGGTACCCAATACGAGAATGCAGATCAGGATATCCTGTATTTCTATGATTCAGGCATTAACGGTAAAGGACGCCTTACTTCTATCAGCCATGACCAGGAGTTCTACAACTTTGGCTATAATGCTCTTGGGCATCTTAACCAGATCCAACGGACCACATCTTCTGCCACCTTTACCACCTCTTTTGCATATGATGAAGACGGTCG
>JAKSAU010000904.1 GCA_022361535.1 Desulfobacterales bacterium | reverse complement strand
TTTGGGCCCAAAATCACGCTTATAAGCGAAGGGATTGAATATAAACTGTCATCCCGGTTTCGCCGAAGGTGCCGGGAGAGCGTTTTCAAAAGACTCCTTTTGTGAATTTTCAGGATAGCTGTAATTCAACAAGGGCTTTTGAAACCGCACGTTGCCGGTTTAGATGACGGTGCCAGGAACGATAAGGGATTTTGAAGCGAAAAAGTTAATCCCCCTGTATCACGGGGCTCATCTACCCCCTTGATAAAGGGGGTGCCGAACGGAGTGAGGCGGGGGATTCTGAAAAAAGGAATACACAATGAAACAGGTACGAGCAGCACTGATATCTTTTGTAACACTCCTGGCCGCGTGCGGGGGGAGTTCAACTGACTACACCAAGGCCATGAAAAAGGCAGAGTTCTCAGCAGCCCGGTCAGCTCCCAGCGGAAATGACGCCATATCAGGGTCAACCAATATGAGCGATAAAAAGGCTGAGACTGAGCCCAAGCTAAACGCCTATGAGGGCGCAGGCTTTATCAAGCCCCCGGTAATCAATAACTACGGCACTGTTTCACTCTCGTATTCCATAGATGTTCCTGGGGGCCGGTCAGGTGTGCAGCCCGCAGTGGCCATCAGCTACTCATCATCAGGGGGAGACGGCCTGTGCGGCATTGGCTGGTCCCTGTCAACCGGCCTGGGTGTCATATCCAGAACAACCCAGAACGGGCCTCTGTACTATGACAGCAGAGACACCTTTACCTTCAATGGCAAGCGTCTTATAAAGGTAGCGGGTCCCGCTGACTCTGAAGACGGCACATACAGAATGGAGATTGAGTCAGGCTTTTCAAAGTTTGTTCTCACCAATGCAGACCAGGGAGGAGTCTGGACTGTCCACGACAAGGCAGGAAACACCACAGTATTCGGTGAGATACAGGCCCAGCGGGTGTACCACCCGGAAGATGCAGCCAAAACTTATATCTGGAACTTCACCAGAACCTCTGACCTGAACGGCAACTACATGTACGCTGTATACGATGACTCAGAGTACAGTGATAAACGGATTCTGTATCTCAAAGAGATACACTACACCGGAAACTCTGCAGAGAGTTTCAGCCCAAAACAGTACGTGAAGTTTACGTATAAAAAGCGGGACCACTCATACGTCTCAAAAACACCTGGCTTTGTCATGGAGATGGACCGCCTCCTTGACAAAATCGAGGTGGGCTATGACGGTTCACAGCTCTGGCAGTACACCTGTGTGTACGAAATATCTGAAGACTCAAACCGTCCGTTACTCAAGACAATAGACACAGACCGGGCATCAACCAGCCCTGAATTTATATACAAAAAGGCATACCACCACTTTGTGTGGCGTAATGTGTACAATCCCCATTCATCACACCCAGAGGTGAACCCTGAAAATACACACTACTTTGAGGGTGACTTCAATGGAGATGGCATATCTGACATGGTCTTCTTTAATCCGGAGACCGGGTACTGGCGTGCAGCAGAGGGTTTGCGAACCGGAGGCTATGCCTACAAGATCTACGGGTACAAGTTCAAGGGCTATAGTGGTGAGTCAAAGATCCGGTTCTTCAAGGGCAATGTGACCGGAGACTATGACGGCAATGGCAGGTCAGACATTGCCTTTTACCTGCCAGAGACCAGGGAGTTCTGGGTGGCAGAGCACACTGGCCAGGTCTTTCAGTTCAGGAACTATGGCACGCAGTACATCACAGACATTGATATCTTCACATGTGAGTGGTTTCCCGGAGACTATGACGGAAACGGCTTAAGCGACACAGTTTTATTCAATGAGCCAACCGGTGAGTGGCTCCTGATGAGAAATGTTGGAGGAAAGTTTGAGATCACCAAGTTTAGCCAGCATTTCAAGAATGTTTTTCGGGATGATTACTCTCCTGACGCAAACCGTGATTCAGACGCAACAGTTGATACCTCAGAGTATGGCAAGGACAGAGGCAAGGTCTTCTTTCTCAATGGCGATTACAACGGAGACGGCAGAACCGATATCTCCCTCTACGATGCCCGTACAGGAACGTGGTTTGTGGGAAGCCCCCAGAGCCTTGACACAGGGGATTTCCATATTGAATGGAAGCTCTACAAGGTCTTTACTGCCCCAGAGCAGGCCCTGTTCTCCCATGACCGGTTTAGTGGAGACTTCAATGGTGACGGGTTCTCAGACTTTCTCCTCTTTGACCGTGAAGCAGGGGAGTGGATTCTGGGAGCCACAAAGGATAGCACCATACAGTTCAGCACCTTTTCACGCATACCGGGCCACATAAAGGGCCAGGCCATTACGCGGTGGCTCCAGGGCGATTTCAATGGAGACGGCAGAACTGACATCGGGTTCTACTGCCCCACAGACAGAAACTTCTGGATCGGGGAGGCCACACCAGAGGGCTTTCGGTACAGGATATACAATAACCTGAACCTCTGCCCGGACCCAGAAAAGGTTTTGGCAGCGCCCCTGCCCAAAGAAGAGGTAAAGATAAAGGAGGCATCAGCAGTTCTTGCAAAAGCCCCAGAGGGCTCTGACCCCGGAAAAACAGAGAAGCTGAGCTACCGGTATAATGGCAACTACCACCGCGATCAGGGCGAGCAGGTCTTTCCCGGGTATTTTTGGGGGTCTGACCCCCAGATTCTGGTGTACAAGCGGGCAGAGAACAGCTTTTATCTTGGCACCGGGTCTGCCCCCCTGCCAGAGACAGCAGAGCTGAC
>JAKSAU010000308.1 GCA_022361535.1 Desulfobacterales bacterium | reverse complement strand
TTTGCCTGGACCCTTTGGGAACTGGGTGCTGCCAAGGTAAATCCTGCAGATTTGGGGATACCTAAACCTTAAATTTAAGGTTCTTTGTTGAAAAGAGGGGGGCCGGTATCACAAGGATACCAGCCCGGAGACCGGGTTTCATGTCCACGCCAATGTACCTGAAACCCGGTCAAAAACACCTTATACTTTAATTATAAGGATTCTTCAAGATGATGGAGAAAGACAAACTCAGGAAAGCTGACCTGTTTTCAGGCGGAGTTATTTTCCTGGTGGGGCTGTTTATTGTGACCCAGGCGTTGGGCATGCCTATGAAAGATTCCTGGGGCGGGGTCCAGAATGTCTGGTATGTTTCCCCGGCAATTTTCCCCTTATTTGTAGGGGCAATGATCATGCTTTTGGGGCTTCTGCTTGTCAGAACGGCACTCAAAGCTGTCGGTTTTAAGGCAGTCGGCGAGGTGCTGGGCATTGTATTGAGCCCTGCACTCAAAGATATACTGACACAAAAAGCAAATATTCGATTCTTTGCAATTTTGACCCTGTTTTTCAGTTTCGTATTTGTCATGCTGCCCAGGGTGGATTTTTTCCTGGCAGCTATTTTATTCCTCTGCGCGTTTATCGCCATGTTCTACCTGGATGACGATGCGATTCTGGTCAAACTGTTCGCCTTTTTTGCTTTTGAAATGGTTTGTCTCATCATCTTTTTAATAGTGATTCCTGATGGGATAACTGAATATCCCGGGGACTGGTTTCTTTTAGGCGCCATACCAGCGTTCATTTTTTATGCCGGTAAAATGGCAAAACAACACCCTGAAACCAGAACTAAATTCAAGCTTGTATTGATTTTGTCCTTTGCCGCACCTGTTCTTATCGGGGGGGCGTTTAAATATCTGCTCCTGGTGCCCATGCCCTTTGAAGGGATGGTCGTAGAGCTGATGGATATGATCTGGTATTTTGAATTTTAGCCCCACAAGGAAATGTAACCATGTTAATTGATCGAATTTATTCTTTTTTCCAGATTGTATTGGGGCTTGCCTCAGAACCGGTATATCTGTGCGTACTTTTTGGGTCTGTCATTTTAGGCATCATGTTTGGTGCCATGCCGGGACTTACGTCCACCTTGGGCGTGGCGCTTTTGACTGCCCTGACCTATAGCATGGATACACCGCTTGCCATGGTCTGCCTTCTGGCTATTTATGTCGGCGGTACATATGGCGGGTCATATGCGTCAATCCTGATCAACATTCCGGGAACGGCAGCAGCAGCTGCCACAGCTATGGACGGCTACCCTCTGGCATGCAAAGGCGAGGGCGGTCGGGCTATCGGGCTTACGACCACATCATCGGCAATCGGTACAGCCGTGAGTATGCTTTTTGTGGTTAGTATTTCCCCGCTGATTTCAAAGTTTGCCCTGCAGTTTACCTCGTTTGAGTTTTTTCTGTTGGCGTTTTTCGGCATCCTGATATCAGGTACGCTGACCAGTCCGGATCTTGTTATTAAAGGCTGGATTGCGGGGTTTTTAGGATTGTTCCTGGCTTGTGTGGGAAGGGACCAGCTCCAGTTTTATCCCAGGTTTACCTTTGGCATTCCGGAACTTGAGTCAGGTGTAGAAGTTGTACCTGTATTGATTGGTGCCTTTGGTATCCCACAGATCATCAGTGTGCTCCGGGATAAATTTCAGATCGGCCGTGCACAGAAACTTCAACGAATTATACCTGAAGTGGGTACTGTGATCAGAAATATTCCTGCCATTGTCCGGTCTGCTTTGATTGGTGTCGGCATCGGCGCCGTACCCGGGATTGGAGAGGATATTGCCGGATGGGTGTCTTACGGTACTGCCAAGAATACCTCAAAGCACCCGGAAACATTTGGTAAAGGGGAGCTTAAAGGTGTGCTGGCATCTGAAACCGCCAACAATGCCTGTGTGGGCGGTGCCATGATTCCATTGCTGAATCTTGGAATCCCCGGCAGCCCCCCTGCAGCCATGTTGCTGGGCGCACTTATGCTGCACGGCGTAACACCTGGGCCGATGATTACTTTTGAACATCCCAATTTCATTTTGGAAGTGGCAGCTATTCTGCTTTTGGCCTCCATGGCCATGTGGGTGACCGGGATG
>JAKSAU010000893.1 GCA_022361535.1 Desulfobacterales bacterium | reverse complement strand
TACAGCCAATGCCCTTTTGGCTTTAGGTGCATCCCCGGTTATGGCACATGCCGTAGAAGAAGTAGAAGATATGGTCAAGATTGCATCTGCCCTGGTTATCAATATCGGAACACTCAGTCCTGTATGGATTCAAGCCATGTTTAAGGCAGCCAAAGCAGCAAAGGAAAAAGGAATTCCCATCGTTCTGGACCCTGTGGGTGTAGGAGCGACACCCTATCGCACAGGCACAGCAAGAGATCTTTTAAGGGAAGCGGTTCCTGATATCATCCGGGGAAATGGCTCTGAGATTATGGCCTTAAGCCAGGCCGATGTTACTACAAAGGGGGTGGATTCTACTTCAGGGTCAGGACAGGCACTTGAATCGGCCCGCAACCTGTACACCGTATTCAAATCTGTGATCTGCATCACCGGGCAGACAGATTATGTACTTGGCCAAGGCCATATTTATGAAATAAACAACGGACACGGCTTGATGCCGCAGGTCACCGGGCTTGGATGTACGGCAACAGCCTTATGCGGAGCATTTGCCGCAGTAAATACCAACCCGCAAAAGGCCTGTGCCCATGCAATGGCTGTCATGGGAATTGCTGGTGAAATGGCTGCCGAGACCGCCAAAGGCCCAGGCAGCTTTCAGGTTGAGTTCATTGATGCCCTATACAGGATTTCTGAAAAAGAGATCTCCGATTATCTCAAGGTTTAGGAAAACGGGATGCATGGAATATACCTGGTAACCGGAGACTGTCCGTTTCATGATCTGGACACTGTTGTAGATCAGGCAGTAAAGGCCGGGGTATGTTGTGTCCAACTCCGGGAAAAAACCGCTAACACCCGCAAATTTTTGAACCTGGCCCAAAAACTTAAGGCGCTGCTCAAGTTTACCGGCGTTCCCTTGATCATCAATGACAGGGTTGATATTGCCCTGGCAGCACAAGCAGACGGTGTCCATATAGGGCAAAGTGACATGCCCTATGAGAAGGCAAGGCAACTCATGGGTCCAGATGCTATCATAGGCCTTTCCGTTGAAAACTGGGAGGATGTTGAACAGGCCCAGAACCTTGACCTAGACTATATTGGTGTTAGCCCGGTATTTGCCACACCGACAAAAACTGATACTAAAGCCCCCTGGGGCCTTACCGGCCTTGCCAAGATTAGAAAATTCTCCCGCCATAAACTTGTGGCAATAGGTGGTTTGAATACGAGTAACCTAAAAGAGGCCACAGAAGCAGGGGCTGATGCCATCGCTGTCGTATCAGCCATATGCAGTAAAAAAGACCCTTTCGAGGCCACATGCCGCCTGAATCATGAATTTAAAAAAGTAAATGGTGCGATCACAAAACCTCGATAGCATAATTAAATCTGAAAGAAGTCTTTGTGAACCAAAACCATCAAGTCATTCATAACGAACAAGATATAATATGAATTTATTTCATACTCATACATGAAAACAATGCGTTTTACATGGTCCAATTGTCTTTGTTAACTTGTATCAGGGTTAAAAAGTACTTTGAGAAACAAGCTGACAAGGAGAAGGGTATGGGACTTGAATTTAATAATGAAACCTGTTCCGGGTGTAAGGCCTGTGAACTGGTCTGCTCACTACAAAATCTTAAAAAGGTCAATCCGTCAAAAGCCCTGCTGAATGTCTACGGCAAGTTCCCTGTTCCGGGAAAATATTTCGTAGATATCTGCGACCAGTGCGGAGAATGTGCAAAAGCATGTCCAAAGGATGCCATCACACTTAAGGGCAGCACTTACCGGATTAACCGGAAAGTATGCGACAACTGCCTGGAATGTGTTGCGGTCTGCCCGGTCAATGTCATTAAAGTTGATGATGACGGGACCCCTTACAAATGTATCAACTGCAAACAATGCGCCGAGGTCTGTCCCCGGGATGCACTGACATTTAACTAAACTGCCAGGGAGGACATTATGTTATACGGATATGCAGGCCATACCCTTAGAATCGATTTAAGCGCCAACAAGATTGAAAAAGAGCTACTGAAACCTGAATGGGTGGACGAATATATCGGCGGCAGGGGCTTTACCGCCAAAATTCTCTACGATGAAAATCCCCCACAGGTTGCCCCGTTTGATCCTGAAAACAGATTCATCATCGCGATGGGACCATTGAGCGGCCTTTTTCTGCCGGCCAGCGGGAAGACTCATTTTTGCACCAAATCCCCTGCCACAGGCGGATACGGAGACTCCAACATGGGCGGCCATTTTGGGGTGAATATGAAATATGCAGGCTATGATGTCACAATTCTAACCGGCCGCGCCCAAAAACCATCCTACATTCTCATTGACGATGATACTGTTGAGATACGTCCTGCAGACGAGTTTTGGGGAAAAGGCTCCACTGAAGTTGAAGAAGCTCTGAAACATGAACTGGGTGACGATTTTCAGGTCCTGGCTATTGGCCAGGCAGGTGAAAACCTGGTCAATTTCGCCTGTATTTCCCATGATTTCGGCCGTCAGGCAGGCCGTATCGGAATTGGGGCAGTATTAGGCTCTAAAAATATCAAGGCTATTGCCGCCAGGGGCACCAAAAGCATACCTGTGTTTGATCCAAAAGGCCTGCTTAAAAAAGGTAAAGAAACCTATGCCGCCTGCCGGGAAAAGCCCGGTTTTACAGGCTGGACACCGGAAGGCACAGCCGGTATTACAAACTGGTGCAACGATGTAGGCGCATTGCCCACCCGTAATTTTCAAACCTCAAACTGCGACTATGCTGATAACATAAATGGTAAAGCGATTCTCAAAGAGCTGAAAATTACAGATAAAGGCTGTTTTTCCTGCCCTATCCCGTGCGGCAAATACGGTCTTGCCAAAACCAAAATGGGTGAAGTGTATGTAGAAGGCCCGGAGTATGAAACCCTGTCCCTTTTAGGCTCCAACTGCGAATTATCGGACATTCACGGCATTGCCCACACCAACTGGGTCTGTGACGAGCTTGGGATCGACACCTGTTCTGCGGGAGTCGTAGTCAGTTTTGCCCTGGAATGCTATGAAAAGGGACTGATTTCCAAAGAAGAAATGGGTATGGATGTTAAATGGGGAGACCTTGCTTCCATTGTCCATATCCTTGAAATTATTTCCAAACGGGAAGGTATCGGCGATGTTCTGGCCCAGGGCGTAAAAGAGGCAGCAGAAGTGATCGGCCATGATTCCCATAAGTTTGCCATACATGTAAAAGGCCTTGAATGGACCGGATATGAATCCAGGAATGCGCCCGGCATGATGCTCGGATACATGACGGCAGATGTCGGTGCCCACCATGCCCGCTGCTGGGTATTGGGATCTGATGTGGCAACAGCTGTCGGGGGGAACAAAGACGCGACAGTCCATGACCTGATTTCAGGCGGAGCTGACTTTAATACCATACCTAAGGCAGACCATAAAAATGTGGTACCCTTAGTCCTTAAATCCCAACACTTAAGACCCGCCTTCGACATCCTTGGCACCTGCCGCCTCCAATATATGGAAATCGGCCTTGAAACCAAGTACTACGAAGAGCTTTATTATTACGCCACCGGCAAAAAGCTTGACTTTGACAAAGACCTGCTCAAACTGTCAGAAAAAATCTGGCATTTGAACCGGATGTTCAACAAACGGGAAATCCCGGATTTTGGCCGCAAATACGATTATCCACCGGCCAGATTCACCGAAGAGCCCATACCCAGCGGCCCGAACAAAGGTCATTTTGTCAGCATGGACATTATTGAAGAAATGCTCGATGACTATTATGCAGCCCGGGGCTGGGATGAAAACGGAATCCCCACACGGGAAACCCTTGAAAAACACAACCTGCCCGTTCCAGGATAACCAAAAGGAATTCTATGGCAGAGCAAATTACCATAACACTGCGCCTGTCTGAAAGCCTGCTTTGTATTTTACGGGACACTGGCTCTGAAAGACCGGAAAGTATTAGGATTACCCTTCAAACCGATACCACGGTAAAACACATCCTGGCAGACCAGGGCATCAACCCACTACTGGTGCCCATGGTCTCCCTGGACCAGAACGGGCAAAGCCGCAGGGTGGATATGTATACCCCCATATCATCGGACGGAACCCTTACCCTTTACGGTCCCCTTGCCGGAGGATGATCCCACTAAACCAACTGATCCGACAGAAAGAATCAACGCTTTGATATCTGCACTGAGGATCTGCCGCCCCGGAAAAAGGCATCAGGCGTTTTTTTCATAGAAGAATATAAGTTGCGGAGCGCAAAAACATATAATTTGAATCATTTTTTTGGGAGAACCGAGGAAAAAATCGACAGCCTTTTTCGGGACGGCAGATCCGGTGCTTTATATAAGATGTTCCATTATGATAACAGATCAGAAGGTCAATGGAGCTTTAAAGATTTGATATGGGAGATTAAATCCTGAAACGCCTGTTTCTCAAACTTACGCTTTTTAAGATAAATATTGATCTGGTCATTCAGCACGCCGGTTTCAGGAAACAACTCAGTCAGACTGCCGCTGTCAAGTTCCTTTAGAACGGTATACTTTGGTACGAACCCAACCCCCAAAGATTCCAGGGCAGCATTGATAATACCCCGTACATTTGAAATCCGAGTGATGGTTTTAAAGCCGAACCCGCTTTTTTCATCCAGGGCATTGATGAAATTTTTCCACCAGGCAAGTTCTTTGTCAAAGGAAAGAAGGTTACAGCGATTCAGGTCTGACACAGCCCGGATATCTTGTTCCCTGATATATTCAGACGTGGCAATGACGGCATATTCTTCCCTGAACAGGGATACGGAAACAAGGTCTTCGTGAACATGGGGGACACAGTCAATAATGATATCTACATCGTCTGAAAGTAAAGGAGGCAAAAGATCGGCATCCAGAACAAAATCAATATGAACATTTGGATGCGCTGTCAAAAAAGGACGCATACCCTTAATGAGAACCGATGCACCAAACTCCACCGGTGCACCCATTGTAATAAAAACAGGCAGGTGTTTTTCCTCGGCCAGGCTGTCCAGGGTGTCTTCAATGCGATCAAATATCCCGGAGCATTTTCGCAACAGGAATTCTCCCCGGCGTGTAAGCTTGAACTGTCTGTTCTTACGATCCACCAACTCAAATCCCAGATCAGTCTCCAGCTTTTTTATGGCGTGGCTGACAGCCGACTGAGTCAGGCACATCTTATCCGCACACCGGGTATACGACCTTGTACCGGCCAGGATGTAAAAGGTTCTCAGCTTGTTTAAATCTACCTGCATAATTCTCCTTGGTGACCTTGTACAAATAGCATATGCAGTCAAGGATGTCATGGTCAATGAATCTTCGAAATCAAGGCGATGTATGTGCAGGGCAATCACTTCAACATATACCGGCTCATTTATCCTAAGAAACGGCTGCCGCATTTTGTCCCAAAATACGCCTGATGCCTTTTTCTTAGGACAAATGAGCCTGCTTGGCAAAACCAAATGTATTTGCACTGAGTTTCGGTGCTTTGAAAATAATATGGCTTTGAGTTATAGTGACCGGCAGATAAAGGGGATTACCACATGCGAAATAAAGACCTGAACATGGAAACCGTCCTGAGCCCGGCCTTTTTAAAGATATGGGACAATTCCCTGATGGGCGTGATGATCATTGATCACAAGGGTATCTACCACTACATGAACCGGCTGCTGATCCGTACCGATGATCTTGAAGACGTGGATATCATCGGCAAAAGAATGGTGGATTTTTATCCCTTGGAAAGCGACTGCCACCTGTCAATCCAAACCCTTGAAACAGCAAAACCCATTATCAAGAAAACAATAGTTTATTACACCCGGAAGAAAAAACTGGTCAACTCATTGTGCTCGTCATTTCCTTTGATCTCAAATGGAAGAATAGAAGGCGTCATCCACTTTGCCCTTAATCTCCAGGCCAGCCAGAGCCTTCTGGCAAGGCATCAGGATAAAAACGCAGCACCTTTACCCCAACCGCCGGAACCTGCACCCTATACCTTTGACACCCTGATCGGGAAAGACCACCGGTTTCAAAATGCTGTTACCCAGGCGAAATCCGCCAGCCAAACCCGATTCAATGTTTTTATCTGGGCTGAAACCGGCTGCGGCAAGGAACTATTTGCCCAGGCTATACACCAGGCATCGCCCAGATGCTGCCAACCGTTTATCCCTATCAATTGTGCAGCCATCCCGGACAACCTGCTTGAAACCACACTTTTCGGCACCTCAAAAGGTGCTTTTACAGGCGCCATTGACAAGGCAGGGCTCCTGGAAGAAGCCCAGGGCGGTACTATCCTTTTAGATGAACTCAATTCCATGTCACTGGAACTTCAGGCCAAGCTGTTAAGAGTAATCCAGGAGAAAAAGGTCAGGCGGGTAGGCGCACTTAAAGAACATCCCGTTGATGTTGCATTTATCTCCACGTGCAACATTCCTCCCTCCCAGGCCCTGGAGACTGGCAGAATAAGGACAGACTTGTTTTACCGACTGGCAGTAGTTGTCCTTGAGATCCCGCCCCTTCGCCACCGTAAATCAGATATTCCTTTGCTATGTGCTCATTTTTTAGACCAGCTCTCAAACACATCAGGAACAGGTAAAGGCCAGCCCTATACCCTTTCACCCGAGGTATTTGAAATGTTCAACACTTATGCCTGGCCAGGCAATGTTAGAGAATTGGAACACACTCTCAAAGCGGCCACAGCCATGTTAGGCGTTTACGGCATGATCGAACCTGCCCACTTATCCGACTACTTCATGTCCAACTACCAGAAAAATGAAGACACTCCTGATACGCCATTGGCTTTGCCTTATCCTACCGGCCCCCAAGCCCAACATGACATGACCTGCCTGCCGCCCTTGGATCTTGCCGAGCAGGGCACCATGAATCTGGCAGAAGCCCTCAAATCCATTGAAGCCCTTTATATCCAAAAGGCACTGACCCGGTCCGGATACAACATTTCCAAAGCAGGACGCTTCCTCACCCTATCTCCCCAGGCGCTACGGTATAAAATCAAGCGATTAGGTATTCATGTGCCTCAAGAATAAAATATTTTTCAACTTTTAAAAAAATTTTCAAATATCAAAAAATATTTTTATTTCTTTCTTTTTTACGCTTCCCTTCTTTACACCCCTCACAAAACTTTAAACCCTTCTGAATCAAGGCTTAAGAAAGATATTTTCCGCTTGCTCACCGGCCTGGCATACCCTTTGTAATAACAGGATGACAAGGCGGCATTTCCCAGGACAGTCCGGCAATACGGCGAAAACCTTAAACAGGTGGGCCGGATACCCGGGAGAGCAACTTCCCAACAGGAATAATTGATGAAGGAGATCCTATGACCTACATGAACCGCATCGAGAAATTAAGAGAACGTGTCGTCAACGCAACCCCTACCATGGATATTGAGAATGCACTGATCCTGACGGAAAGCTTTCGTAAAACCGAAGCCCTGCCCAGGGAAAACAGAAAAGCTAAGGCATTCAAAGATGTCTGCAGTAAAAAAACCGTGACCATCTGGGACCATGAACTCATTGTAGGCTGCTCAGGCAAACTGCCCCGTGGCGGCGTACTCTGTGCAGATGTCTGCTGGTCGGTATTGGATAAAGAGCTGGATACCATTTCCACAAGGCCCTATGACCCCTTTTTCATCAGTGAAGAAGACAAAAAATTATTCCGGCAGGTCATCAAGCCATATTGGCTTGGACGGTCCAATTTTGAAAAATGGGAGGCACAAGCCCCCCAGGACATTGTTGACCTTAAAGAAAATGCCGTCATCTACATTGACAGAAAAGCAGTCAGGGGTCCGGGTGAACTTACCCCGGACTATAGAGAGCTTCTTGCCGAAGGTATGGAAGGCATCATTGAATATATAAAAGGAAAAAGAAAAGAGTACGACCTGTCAAAAGCCAACCATTACCCCAGGATCGCATACCTGGACGCCATGATCACGGCAGCCCAAGGCATGATCATTTTAGGAAAACGATACAGGGATGAAGCTCTGCGCCTTGCAGGAGAAGAAACAGACCAGAAGCGAAAACAGGAACTTGAGCAGATCGCAACCGTTTTTGAGACGATTCCGGCTAAACCTGCCACGACCTTCCACGAGGCCCTGCAGTTCGTCTACTTATATCACTCCTGTATCTTCATGGAGCAAAACGCGGCCTCATACAATTTGGGACGCATCGATCAGTATCTATATCCATATTA
>JAKSAU010001299.1 GCA_022361535.1 Desulfobacterales bacterium | reverse complement strand
GGTACCCCGTCTCAGTTGATCGAAGACCAGCGAAAACGGTTCTTGGCGGATTTGGAAAAGGAGGCAGACCATGGCTAAAATAAATATGGTACAGGCCCTGAATGCAGCCCTGCATGATGCCATGGCCGAGGATAATGATGTCCTGGTGATGGGAGAAGATGTCGGGATAAACGGCGGAGTATTCAGAGTGACGGACGGACTGTATGATAAATACGGTCGGGAACGTGTAATTGATTCCCCAATTGCCGAAGCTGGAATTTTAGGTACAGCCGTCGGTATGGCTATGGCCGGATTGAAACCCGTGGTTGAAATGCAGTTTTCCGGGTTTTCCTATGAGATGATGCACCAGCTTGAGGGGAATGCCTCACGCATGAGAAACAGGTCCCGCGGACAGTTTACCGTACCTTTGGTTGTGCGTATGCCTTACGGGGCAGGAGTAAGGGCTTTAGAACACCACTCTGAAAGCAAAGAGGCATATTACGCCCACACAGCCGGTGTTAAAGTAGTGATTCCATCCACGCCGTCCAATGCCGGCCCTTTGCTCAAAGCTGCCATAAATGATCCTGATCCTGTGATTTTTATGGAGCCGAAGCGATCTTACCGGTCTTTTAAAGAAAAAATTACCCCCAAGGAATATACCATAGGCAAGGCAGAGATACTTGAGCCCGGAGAGGATATCACCATTATTTCTTGGGGAGCCATGATGAGAGATACCCTCAAGGCTGTTGAACAGATTAAAAGTCAAAGGAATTTCAGCCCTGAAGTGATAGATCTTTTAACGATCTCGCCCATGGATGCAGCCGCCATTATCCAGTCGGTTAAAAAAACCGGACGATGTGTGGTTGTGCAGGAGGCCCAGCAGTCCTTTGGACCGGCCAGCGAAATCATCGCCCTGATCAATGACCAGGCGTTGATGTACCTTGAAGCGCCGGTAGAGCGGGTGACCATGTATGACGTGATCATGCCTTTGTTTGCAAGGGAAACCATGTATATGCCGTCCAAAAACAAAATCGTCAGGGCCATAAACTCAACATTAGATTTTTAGGAGACCTCCATGTTTGAATTCAAATTACCGGATCTTGGGGAAGGCATTCATGAAGGCGAACTTCTCCAGTGGCATGTGTCAGTGGGAGATAAAATAAATGAGGATGATCCCCTTTGTGAAATGGAAACAGACAAGGCTGCTGTTACAATTCCTTCGCCGCGAACAGGGGTTATTTCCGCGCTCAATGCAAATCCGGGGGATACCATTGAAGTGGGTAGTGTGTTTGTGGTTATTGATGACGGCAGCGACAGTTCGGCGGATTCAGGGGTTTCCTCGGGAACAGAGGTTTTGGAAGCAAGGGGGGTGACGGGTGTTGCCGACTCGTCAGCTTCTGACCGGGATACCCCTGAACCGTCGGCTAAACCAGACGTGGGAAAAGGCCGGGCTATTGCTGCGCCAGCCACCCGGCGCCTGGCCAGGGAAATGGGGATTGATATTCGTATGGTCCGAGGAACCGGGCCGGGAGGCAGGATTACACCTGAAGATCTCAACGCTTTTGAAGCAGGCGGCGGAATCAAAGGAACTGTTGATTCACGTGGTGGTGCTGAACAAGAAAAATCAGTCGCAGAACCTTTAGGGCAGACTCCATCTGAGATGCCGTCAAGTTTCGATGCGTCTCACGCGTCGTCCATCCCATTTCTTGAGGTACCGTATCAGGCTGTTCCGGATCATGGACCTGTGGAACGGGTTCCCATCCGGTCTTTGCGGAAAAAGACAGCCGTAAAGACGACATCATCAAGTATTCTAATGCCCCATGTGGCCCATATGGATGATATTGATGTCACCCTGATAGAGGAAAAAAGAAAAGAGTACAACGCCCGGCATGGAGAAAAGGGTAAGCTGACCTTGCTGGCATTTGTCATAAAAGCGGTTGCGGCAGGGCTAAAATCGTATCCCATGTTCAATGCAAGTGTCGATCTATCGTCCAACGAGATTGTTCACAAATATTTTTACAATATCGGGTTTGCCGCAGACACGCCAAGGGGATTGATGGTGCCGGTGATTCATGATGCCGACCGCCAGAGCCTTGCCGGTATCGGCTATAGGATCAGTCACCTGGCCGGGCTGGCAAGGGACGGCAAGATCTCGGTTGATGAACTGACACGGGGCACTTTTTCAATTACCAATGTAGGGGCAATCGGCGGCACTCATGTATTTCCGATTATCAATGCCCCTGAATCCGCTATCCTGGGACTTGGCAGGGTGGAGCAAAAACCTGTGGTACGGGATGGTCAGATCGTCATTCGTGATATCCTGCCCATCACCCTTTGTTTTGACCATCGTGTGGCAGATGGGGCACAGGCGGCTGCATTTGTAAAACAGGTTAAAGAAATGCTGGAAGATGATTTGGTATTTTTGGCCGGTACCTGATGTACTAAAGGAGAGTCTCTATGGTTGTCGGTGAAATGATTCTTGAAACGGATATTCTGGTCATTGGCGGCGGGCCAGGCGGGTATACCGCCGCAATCCATGCAGCAGATCTTGGAAAAGATGTGGTGCTTGTCGAGTCCAGGGATAAGTTAGGCGGTGTTTGCCTGACCGAGGGATGCATCCCTTCCAAAACATTGATTCAGGCTGTAGGCCTTGCCCAAGATCTTAATCGATCAAAAAGCATGGGCCTTGTCCATGACGGGATATCCTTTGATAAGGAAAAATTGCGCCGTCACGTCCAGAAGACTGTCAAGGTTCTGTCTTCTGGAGTGTCAGCCCTTGTGGATAATCGCGATATCGATGTGATACACGGCCATGCCAGGTTCCAGGACCCCAAGACTGTTTATGTGGACGGAG
>JAKSAU010000151.1 GCA_022361535.1 Desulfobacterales bacterium | reverse complement strand
CGGTATTTTTTATAACTATTGCTTTGGCGGTTTCGTCTTCTCCAAGGGTGTAAAACTTGATGCGGGGATTTAAATACACCCTGTCCCGGTCGGCATCTCCACCACCTGATTTGGGCATCAGCCAAATGTTATTCGTTTTCCCGTATTTATGTGTGCTTTCCCACTCCATCCCCCCGGCATCATTAGTTGCAACTAGCCTGTAGTGACGATTTATGGTCAGATATTCCTCTGAATCTGCTCCACGGACAGGCCCTTTTGCCATTGACAAGACAGAAGTACCCCTGGGCATGCGAATCCGCTTTTCCTCAGTATAGACATCTCCACCACGCGCAGTCATAATGTGAATACGCCCGTCAAAAGGATCCTCTCCTTTATCCTGAGCAAGAAGTATAGGTTGACCGTCTTTGGATGTAACCACCCTGTAATATAGAGCTTCATCTTCTACAAGAGTAGCGTAGGAGTTGCCGTCATACTCCACGATAAATGATGCCAGGGTATCAAGGTGAACGGTAAGGGCTGAGACATAGAGTTCCGGATAACCGTTGCCGTTGATATCGGCAATATCAAGGGCCAGGATTCGAATATGGGATTCATACTCAAGAGTTTCTTCGAGAACCAGCATGGTGCCCTCAACCCGGTAAAACATCAGTTTGTTATCAGCAGCAGCGACAACCTGCATTTTTCCGTCTTTATTCAAATCTCCTGTAACCATACCCCGGACAATATCTTTGACCTGCAGGTGAGTGGTAAACCCCTGGCTGCCCTGCATGGCCATCATACCCCCGCCATACATGCCGGCACCGCCGGCAAACTGCAGACCGCCCGGTGCCTGGGGTTCCTGTTGCTGCTGGACATAAAGTTTATTGTCAATATTACGGTTGAACATCTTCATGTTGATGTCACCGGCAAATGAATTGACCAGGGGGATAACATCGCCCATGGAGTTGCTTTGCTCAAAAAAGGCAAGGGTTTCTTTTTTGCCGGTAACATCTACCATTGAAGCATCCAGGCTGACGCTTTCGCCAAAACTGGTCAGGCTGCCAAAAAGCACATAATCCACCCCTAAGCTCGCACCGATAAGCCTGGCTTTGGACTCGTTAAGGGCTCCTTTGGTTTGATCGGACGCCTGAGCCTGTTCCAGGGCTTTATCAACGGTTTCCCGGTCAAGAACATCAACCTTTCCGGCATCGGAAAGACGGGAAGACAACATGGAAAACAAGCCGTTCTGCAGAAATCCCAAATCTTGGGAAGAATTCATGGCAAAAGGAAATACAGCTACAGTTTTTGGTTTTTTGGTTTTGCAAAAACCGGTTCCCGTAGCTACCATAATGGTTAAAAGGATCAGGGCAACACCAACCAGCCCCTTTTTTGATGTGGATTGAATGGATCTTAGCATGGACCTTCCTTACATCTATTGAGTATAAAAATTATTTTTTGGATCAGGCGTTAATCTACTGTACCTGACCTGATTTTCTATTGGTTATTCTTGTATCATGCAAGCATGAAATCGTTAAAAATTGTACCGGGTTATATATCCCATTCCCCTTTCTCATACAAGTCTTTTGAACAGCTTTTCAAGCTGCTTGGAATCAAAGGAAATAAGAATGGGCCGTCCATGTGGGCAATGCATGGGATTTTCACAGGTAAACAACTCGTTTATCAAGGCAACCATTTCACTGTGGCTCATTGATTGGTTGGCACGAATCGCCCTGTGGCATGCCATGGTAATCAAACAATTATCTAACCAGTCATCCTTGGACCCTGTACCATTATCATGATTGAGTTGTTCAACCATTTCCATGATCATCTGCCGCACTGCTTTTTCTTCCACCAGCACAGGTACGGACTTTATAATAAAGGTTGTTCCCCCAAAAGGTTCTATATTCAACCCAAAACCTGAAAGTTCCTCTCTAATGGACTCAAGCAGATCCGCCTCCCGATGGGTCAACTCTAAAATTTCAGGCACCATCAAAGACTGACTCTGGACATTAAGGCTTCGATGCCGCCTCTTGAGCCGCTCGTAAACAATCCGCTCATGGGCCGCATGTTGATCTACCAGCACAAGGTGATGATCCTTCTCAACTACGATATAGGTGCCGAGCACCTGCCCTATTACCTTTGGCGGTATCTGTTCACCTACGAAAGGTGCTTGAGGTGTGGTTGACTTGGAATCGACGGCGTTGTTTGGAGTATTTTTATCCTCATCTTTGGGTATATCAACCTGTGGAACAAACGATTCTTTTTCCACAGGCACCGCCTGCCAGGGCGATGTGGGTTGAGCCACCCCGGAAGCAGATGACACTGGATCTGGTGAAGAGTAATTTTCCTGATCGGATACAGACTGGAGCCTTTGATTTTTGGCCTCGTTTTTTTTGGGTGATGGTTTTGGCTGAGAAAATAAGTGATCTGGTGCTTCCCCATTTGCCCTGTCCGCCGCCTGTAAATCATCACCCCGGCCACGTTGGATGGATGCATCAGGTTTAAATATTCCTGCAGTGGTCTGAGAATAATTCAAAGTATCAGTCTGGGCATCTGCAAGTGCTTGAATTACAGCCTTGGTAACCGCCTGGTAAACAGGTTGAGGAGAGATAAACTTGATCTCTCTTTTGGCAGGATGCACGTTTACATCCACTTGGTCATAGGGTAGATCTACACATACCACACCTACCGGATATTTGCCTTTCATGATCCGGCCCCGGTATCCTTGAAAAATTGCAGCCACAAGGCCCCGGTCATAGACCAGACGATTGTTAACAAACAGGTAAATCCTATTGGCCGTACTTCGGGTCACAGCCGGGTTGGCGCAAACCCCGTAAATTCGTAAATTTATATTTCCCTTTGGTCCAACACCACTTTCTTCTGATTCGGGCCATTCCAACTCATAAAGCGAATCAGCCGCATCTCTTCCCAAAACCATCTGCGCTCTCTGGAACAAAGTTTGCCCCGGTGGAAAATGCTTAACCAGCTTTTTATTAAAAAACAGGCGGAAGCCAATGGACGGGTTTCCCATGGCAAGGCCGGACATGGCATCTGAAATATGGCTGGCTTCCGTATTTTCGGTTTTTAAAAATTTTCTGCGGGCAGGGGTATTGAAAAAGAGATGTTTTATCTCAACCATGGTGCCAGGAGGGGCTCCGGCATCAGATACCTTGGATAATTTCCCACCGGTTATATCAATCCGTGTGCCGATATCGCTGTCTGCCTGCCTGGACACTAAAGTAAACTTAGAAACCGAGGCAATGGACGGCAGCGCTTCTCCCCTGAATCCAAATGTAGAAATAGAGAATAAATCTTCTTTTGAATATATTTTTGAGGTCGCGTACCGTTCAATAGCCAGCATGGCTTCATCACGGGATAGGCCAGAGCCGTTGTCGCTGATGCGGATCAGGGATTTGCCTCCCTTTTCAATTTCAACGGAGATCCGGTCAGCTCCGGCATCCATGCTGTTTTCCACCAGTTCCTTAACCACGGAAACCGGCCGCTGGACTACTTCTCCGGCTGCGATCTGATTGGACAGTATTTCAGGAAGTATCCTGATTCTGCTCATGAAGGCGTATCCAACTCATCCCGGACAAAGCGGAGTAAAAACTCACTGTCCTTGGGGCTTAGATCGAAACGAAAACTTGCCTCATCAGCAAGGGCGGCTATATTTTTGGACGAGTCTTCCTTTCTTTGGAGTGATACCCACTCAACAGCCTTTTTCAAGGCTTCTCCCTGGGGCATTGTTGTGGACATTCTTCCTCCTTGTTTTTCTATTCGAATAACCTGCTGTGACGTTAAAACAGTCTGCCGAATTTACAATTCAGGCAATGGCTCATTTAAACCGATGGTCTGCTCGAATCCGTATCCGGCCCGGATCAACGACATCTCATCAAAGTGACGCGCCATCATCTGGATCCCCATGGGCAATCCCTTGCTGCTGATACCGGCAGGAACGGAAATCCCGGGCACGCCAGCCATATTGGCAGACAATGTAAAAATATCGCTTAAGTACATGGTCAACGGATCTTCAACATTTTCCCCGATCTTAAAGGCTGGGGTTGGCGCTACAGGAGACAGAATAATGTCGCATCCGTCAAAGGCACGCTTAAAGTCATCCATAATCAATGCCCTGACTTGGGATGCCCTTCCGTAATAGGCATCATAATACCCGGCTGACAATGCATAGGTTCCGATAATAATTCGCCGCTGGACTTCTAATCCAAACCCTTGGGATTTTGTTTTCTTATACATCTCGATCAGATCCTCAGGCCCCTTATCCCGCAGCCCGTATCTGACACCGTCAAACCGGGCCAAGTTGGAGCTGGCCTCACAAGGTGCAATGATGTAATAAGCTGCCACCACGTAGTCGGTATGAGGAAGAGAAATCTCTTTAATTTCCACGCCAAGCTCTTTGAGGGTCTGTTTGGCCTGCTCAAACATGGCTGTCACTTCAGGATCAATCCCTTCAAGACTGGAAAACTCCTTGGGAATTCCTGCTGTCATCCCGGAAAGCCCTTGTTTTTTAAACATCTCAAGTCCCTGCATAAAATCAGGTACGTCTTTAGGAGCAGATGTGGAATCTTTAGGATCATGGCCGCAGATCAGGTTCATCAAAATCGCAGTATCCTGAACATCCCGAGTGATGGGGCCAATCTGGTCAAGGGAAGAGGCATAAGAAACAAGCCCGAAACGTGATACCCTGCCGTAGGTGGGTTTAAGCCCAACAACCCCGCAATGGGAGGCAGGCTGTCTAATGGAACCACCTGTATCTGTCCCTAAAGAGCCGGAACAGAACTGGGCAGCCACGGCTGCAGCTGATCCACCTGATGAGCCACCCGGCACATGCCCTGTATTCCAGGGGTTATGAGTAACTTTGGCAGATGAATTTTCTGTGGATGACCCCATGGCAAACTCATCCAGATTTGTTTTACCTATGATAACAGCATCCTGGGCTTTGAACGCTTCCACAACCGTGGCATCGTATTGGGGTACAAAATTTTCAAGTATCTTTGACGCACACGTGGTCTTCACCCCTTTGGTGCACAGCAAATCCTTTAAGGCCACTGGAATTCCGGTCAAAGATTTTTGGTTACCTGCGGCAATGGCTTTGTCCGCTTTTTCAGCATCAGCTAAAGCAAGGTCCGGATCGACAGTGATAAAAGCACCGATCTTTTCGTCATGGGCGCTGATCCGGTCAAGAAAGGCTTGGGTCAACTCTTTGGAAGAAATCTGTTTTTCAGACAGCAGCTTTTCAGCCTGGGCAATGGTCAGTTTATGAAGTTCCATTTTTTATCCTTATTGATTTGCCTATTTAACCACTCGGGGCACCACGTAAAAGTCATCATCCCGCTCTGGGGCATTGGCAAGGGTTACATCAGGACCCGGGGAATCCGCCGCTTTATCCTCTCGAAGTACATTATTCATAAAGGCTGCACCTGAAGCCGGGGTCACCCCTTCTACATCTACATCCTTTAAGGTATCAATATAATCAAGAATGTGACTCAACTGCCCGGCCAGGGTCTCTTTGAGGCTCTCATCAACATCCAGACGTGCCAGATGGGCAATTTTTTCAACTTCTTCCTTTGATATTTTCATGACTATTCCTTTTTAATGATCATCCCGCCAACTTTTGCCTGCTTTAATTCCTCAAGCCTGGCCTGGGCGCTTTTATAGTCTTTAAACACGCCTGTTCTGACCCGGTACCAGGTTGCCCCGCCCTTTTCTCCGCGGACCCGGTAGGCTTCGATCCCCTTTTTTTCCAAGGAGGCCATTTGACTTACCGCATCTTTAAAATCTTTGTAAGCGGCAACCTGTATGGTGTATTGGCCTTTGGCAGCAACCTTGCTCTTCTTAGGGCTTTCTTTAGGCGCTGGTTGAACTTTAGGCTTGCTCTTGGAGGTCTCAGGCACCGAGGAAGTCTGTTTAGCAGCAGTTTTTCTGACCTTTACTTTTTCCGGCTTTGTCTTTTTAATTTCAGTTGCCACGACAGGTTTAGCTTTTGGTAAAGCGGCCTGCACTTCTTTTTTCTGAGTTCCTCCGACCTTATTGTAGGTGGTTTGTTTTTTTCCAACTTTTACAGGTATGTCATCCTGCGAGGCTTTAGCAACTCGTGAAATAGGCACAGCAGAATGGCTTTCAGGTTTGGGTAGGATTTCTTCACCCTTTTTAGATCGTCCCTTGACCTGATGCTGAACCGGATCATCCAGTACATCATAAAACTTGAGGTCAAGATTTTCTTTTTCAGACTCCCTGTCACCAAACTCTTGTGCTATCTGGGCAAGCCGATCCTGAAAGCCCCTGGTATCAAACGTAATGGGAGAGTTTCCCCTGCCCACCAGGACACCTAAAAAAAACATCCACAAGCCAATGACCAGGTAAAGTCCGTATTTCCCAAGTCCCTTGATTGCCTCTCCTTACATTCTTTCAGGTGCTGACACACCTAAAAGCCTAAGTCCGTTTCGAATTACCTTTTTAACAGCCAGCACCAGTGACAGCCTCGCCATAGATAGCTCTTGATCCTCTGTGATCACCTTATGTTTGTTGTAATAAGCGTGAAAAGCCGATGCCAACCCCATCAGATAAGTAAAAATCACATGGGGATGAAGCGTAGATGCACTTTTTTCCACCTGCTCCTGGAATGCAGCAACCTGCTTGATCAGTTTCAGTTCTTCCTCAGCCACGAGCCGGCCCAGGTGTTTGCCCTGCTTAAAATCAATCTGGTCAATCAGGCCCTGCTCTTTTGCTTTGAGTAAAATTCCGGTAATCCTGGCATGGACATACTGCACATAGTAAACCGGATTATCAGAGCTTTTCTGTTTGGCAAGCTCCAGATCAAAATCCAAACCGGAATCATAACTACGGCTTAAAAACATAAACCTGGCCGCATCTGTACCCACCTCATCCACAATATCTTTTAGGGTTACAAATTCACCCGCCCGAGTAGACATTTGAACCGGTTTTCCACCCCGAAGCAGGTTCACCAACTGGACCAGGATAACTTCAAACTGCTCGCTTTTGCGGCCAGTGGCCACAACTGCTGCATCAATTCTTTTTATATACCCGTGGTGATCCGCCCCCCAGACATCAATAACACGGTCAAAACCGCGTTCGTATTTCTCATCGTGATAGGCAATATCAGAAGCAAAATAAGTGGTCAGTCCATTGTTGCGGACCACAACCCGGTCTTTTTCATCACCGAACTCTTCGGTGTTAAACCAAAGGGCTCCGTCTTTTTCATAGATCAGCTCTTTGGCTTTGAAAGTTTCAATGGCTGACTGCACCCTGCCGGAATCATACAGGCTCTGCTCACTGAACCAATTGTCGAAACTCACCCCGAAACCTTTAAGATCAGACTTTATACCAGCCAGAATTTCCCCGGCAGCAAAACGCGCACAAGTTTGTATGCCATCAGCTTCTTCCTTTTCAAGAAGCCCTGGGCCTTCTGCTTCAAGTACAGCTTTAGCAAGTGCTTTGATGTACTCGCCCTGGTAACAGTCTTCCGGAAACTCAATATCTTTGCCCTGCATCTGTTGCAGACGTAGCCAGACAGAAGTTCCAAGCGTTCTGATCTGACGGCCGGAATCATTTATATAGTATTCCTTTTGAACATCAAATCCGGCATAAGATAGGATATTGCCTACAGAATCCCCAACAGCCGCGCCTCGGCCGTGCCCCACATGCAGCGGGCCTGTCGGGTTTGCCGACACAAACTCGACTTGGACGCGCTCCCCTTTACCTATATCAGAGGTACCAAAACGATCGTCCTCTTCAAGAACCTGATCCACAACCGGATGCCAAGCCGCAGGAGCTAAAAAGAAATTAATAAACCCCGGACCTGCGACTTCGATCTTTTCAATCACCGGCCCAAGATCTGAAGAATCATCCATGGGCATGGCATCAACAATAATCTCAGCGATCTTCCTAGGCGCCATTTTCTGGGCACGGGCAGAAACCATGGCAAAATTGGTTGAAAAGTCCCCTTGCCCATCATGTTTTGGGGTTTCGATCTCCATTTCCGGCACCTGGTCCGAAGGCAGCAAGCCCTTTTCAAAGGCATTTTGGGCCGCGCCAAGCACCATGCTTCTAATTTTTGTTTTCATATAGGTTTAATTCTCGTGTTCGGAAGTATCTTCAGGGGTGAATGTCGGTGTATCGTCTTCGGAGTCGATCTCTTTTATCTCGTCTTCTTTTGTATCGCCATCTTCTTCCAAAAGGGCATCCAATTCAACATCATCTTCTTCAAGACGGAAGTCCTCTTCTCCAGGAAATGCCTCAGTATCATTATACTCAACTACCAATTTGTCAGCTTCAGGATCTGCAAAAAAGCCCTTGGCATTGTCAAACAATTTTTCACTTAGATCCCGTGTGGGAAAAAGGCTTCTGCGGCGCAGTTTTGCCATAAACTCGTCAAGTCCATCTTTTGAAGCCTGCACCATTTCTTCTAAGTCATACTCCTCTTCATGAAGAGGCATGACAACACCGGGATCAACCTCACTGGACTCCAGGACCGTAAGAACACCGTCCTTTATATTCTTTTCAAACCTAATTTTCTGCTTCATTATTGTCTCCTGTTATAATCTATTGACCTAAAACTTCTTAATATAGCTCAACCATTTAAACTGTCAATAAATTAAACGTTCCAACTCCGGCTTTCTTATAATTCACCCAGCATAAATGAAAGGATAGATAACCTTTGGGCCGGCAGACAGTCTAAAACATAAACTTCATTTTATGTTTTTTTTAATTGACCCCACCTATCCAAGGTGATATATTGCCCTGGTTATTTTCGGAGGAGTGGCCGAGTGGCTGAAGGCGGCGGTCTTGAAAACCGTTAGGTGTCAAAGCCTCGTGGGTTCGAATCCTACCTCCTCCGCCAATAAAACTTGCGGAGAAGTGACCGAGTGGCTGAAGGTGCTCGCCTGCTAAGCGAGTGTATGGGGAAACTTGTACCGAGAGTTCGAATCTCTCCTTCTCCGCCAGCAAACACCTAAGGGTCCGTCATTCGGACCTTTTGTTTTTTCCAGACAGTCTCTATACCCTCAAGTGGCCCACTTTGGTACACCACTTGGTACACTTTTAGGTACACCGGAGTGGAGACTTTCATTGTATCTCACATCCAGAAATCACGTTTATTATTTTAGGTTGAAAATTCCCTCTGATGTTCGTATGGTCTTCGGCTGCCGGGGAATCAAGCGGTCCTTGGCTACCAGTGACTACAAATACGCAAAATCAATTGCACCTGTATTAGCATACGGTTGTTCCAAAATTGGCAATGACAATGGCTGTTTTGCTGTCGTGGAAACCACCCCCAGAAGCAAAGACAGCTTTTCCGGTGAAAAGAACTATAGAGATGGTAATGAATACAAAAGATATAGCTTTTCTTTTAAAATGAAACATGATTATTCTTCTAACTATTTTCCATTTTCTAAGAATTGTAATTATTTCGGATAAAGGCAAAGATCATAGAAATCTTTGCCTTTATTGCATTACAGTTAGACAATATTTAGAATTCAATCTGCCATTTGGCACCGCCGTAGGTGATTTCATCCTGGCCGGTTTCATAGTAGTCAATGACACCTATCTCAGGAACGATCTGAACGCCTTCTGCTAAGGTGATGGGCATATTCAGG
>JAKSAU010000368.1 GCA_022361535.1 Desulfobacterales bacterium | reverse complement strand
CTGCTTCACTTTCCATGTCAGGATAATTGATAAATATTTTCAGAAGGAACCTGTCAAGCTGAGCCTGGGGCAGGGGATAGGTTCCTTCATGCTCGATGGGGTTCTGGGTCGCAAGCACCAGGAACGGCGGTTTGAGTAGGTACGATCTGCCTTCAATGGTTACCTGGTGTTCCTGCATTACCTCTAAAAGGGCTGACTGGGTCTTGGCAGGTGCGCGGTTGATTTCATCGGCAAGTAGAAAATTTGTAAACACCGGCCCTTGGCGAACTTTAAATGTGTTTGTTTTCATTTCAAACATTTCATGGCCGCAAATGTCTGACGGCATCAGATCCGGTGTGAACTGCACCCGCCTGAAATGGGCATTCACTGATGCGGCAATACTTTTTACCAACAAGGTTTTACCAAGCCCGGGAACACCTTCCACTATCGCATGTCCGCCAGCCAGCATGGCAATGATTACTTCTCTTACAACATTGCCCTGACCGATAACGGTATTGTTTATTTCTGTTTCAATACGTGCAAGCCGTTTTACTAAATCAGATACGTTTACCAATGGTCATCTCTCCGTTTATTTATAATTGGCTATAATTTCATCTTCAATTTTTTTAATCAGCATGGTGGTCTTGATATATTCGCTTGTTGTTTTTACCGGCAGATCCAATGCGGTCAGTACATCTGTGACAGGCATTTGAGCCCATTTGGAAATCAGTTGTATCTGTTCGGTCCTTTTTTTCTTGGGAAAATATAAGTATTTGGTGGCGATCTTCTTTTCAAGGGTATCCCGTGATTTTTTTATTTGTTGATTTGATCTATCTTTTTTTCTGACAAAATGGCCGGCTGACAGCAGGTGTTCAATGATGTTCCGGTTCGAGTAATCATTGAGTGGATACAAAGGTCCGATTCGTATTGTAAGAAAAAGAAACGTGAAAATGATCAAGATACCCAAAGACACAACCATATATGGCATCTTTGTGAGTACAAGTGTCATGAGAGACGGCATGATACTGTTATAAAGAATCCACACCTTCTCCTGATTTTCACTGAGCTTTAAAAGGAAATATGCATGATCGTTTTCACCGATCATTGAGTTTTGCAGAAACCGGTCGTCACTTAGTACAATCAGTTGGCCGTCCCCAACAGATTTTTGGAGTATATGCGCACCGTATTTACCTACAAAAGAAATCATGGCATGGGAAGATGACTCCAAAAGAGGCAATGCTTTTGCTGACGAAAATGCCAGGGCCATTTCTTTTCCATAGAAGATATCATCTATAGTTTCTTTTTCAGAGCACTTACACTCATCTTTATCTTTGGAATCATCATCAGAGTGACGTTCTTCTCTCTTATCTTTTTTTGATGCAGTGTCCTTGTCGGAATCAGGCAGCTGGAAAAATATGCCGAATCGTTCTAAAAGCTGGTAACCGTTCTGTCCTGAAAAATTATTGTTAATCACAAGGGTTCCGCCGCTTTCAACCCAGGCAACAATTTGATCTTGCCGGTCTTCAGGATAATTGCTGCCCGGCTTATGAATCAAAATCATATCCTGCACTGGCGGCAGTTCGTTTAAAAATTCGCGCTGGTTCGAACTTGAGGCAGGGATTCCGGCTTTGTCCAGGAATTTTGAGGCAGCTAAAAAAGGATTTCTCCTTGCCTCGGCAGAGCCAAACGTCTCAATCTGTCTTTGGGCTTTTTCAAAAAACAGGAAAAAAAGCCCCACACAAAGGCCGGCCACAATAAGCACCACAACGATTGCTTGAATAGTCCTTTTATCCATTGGCCTGCCCATAAAAGCCATGCCATTTGCTGCACAGCGATTCAATTATCTCTCGATCCGGCTGAATATGACCATAGGCCAGCTTTAGCCAAACACCTGTCAACGTTTTAAAAAAAAGTGCTTTTCCAGGATCTGTATTTTTTTCAACAAGTCTGATGCATTCTCCTTCAGTGGCACTTTTAGGGATGTCAATCAGCTCATCAAACACAAGTCTGTAAAGCGTACCCCTGTAAAGCAGGCTTAAAGCAGACCGAAAATCTTGTGCTTCAATTAGTTTGGCCATCTCGGCGAGAAGATCTTTGGGCAGTGTGTCTGCGGTTATTTTTAAACCGAACAATTCATCAGGCGGCTTTGTTTTTTTATAATCAAGTGCCACTGTTGTATACCCAAGGTGTTTGGCCAGATAATAAAAAAGAAAAACAACTAAAACTCCGCAGGCTATCCAGATTATCGGTTTTATTATCTGGTTGATGATTTTAGCCAGGGCCTCAAAAAAATTAGTGAACTCGTGTTCTTCTTTTTCCTGATTTGAAAATATATCTTTTAATTTCCAGTAGGTGATCGTCTTTTTTTGGCCAAAGTCATCGTCGTTCAGGACCTCTTCGATCATCTGTTTGGCGTGGTCTCTTTCCTGGGTTGATGCTTTTAAATCGGTTACATTTGAGAAAAAAATCAAACCACACGCCAGAAGGATTGCCACTATATGTGACTGTTTGCTCTCTTGCTTGCGCTTTATCAGCCGTTTGAAGTTCAACTCAATATCCCAGGCTTCAAGAGCCGTTCTCCGGGACAGGTAGAGTGCAAACCCTGAGCAAGTATAAAAAGGTGCTGTCACTGACATTGCCAGGATAACTAATATGACGGAGATGACCTTAGAGAACCCGCCTTTTTCAAAAAACAGACCCATCACCGAAAATTCAATGGTTTCCGGGATCAAGAAATCCAACAATATGAGGGCTGAGAAAAACAAGGCTGTTTCAAAAAGAAAACAAATACCTGTCAATACAAATCCGGCAGATTGGTTTCTGGCAAGTATTTCAACACGCTTTACATACTCGCTGCCTTTCATATTTTCAAGCAGCATAACCGGCATAAAAAAAGACCTGGACGGGGAAAACCTTTTTATGGTGAGCCGCCAGAAAAGCTGTGGTTTTAAAATGCTCGCAAGATTTTTTAATACATGCCGGATTTCCGGTTCTTCATTAAACACTTTACGGCTTATCCAAAACAGCAATGGAGTTTCAAACAAAGGTTTGAACCACCAGAAAACAAAGACTCCCCAGACAGGAGATTTAAAAAACAAAAGAAATGAGATTCCGGCAATGGGCAGAGCGCTTAAAAGCCAAATTCCCCATAGTTTTAAAAACCATCTGGATGCCATGATAAACCCTAAATCAAGGCCTTCATAGGGCGGCCTGGGCCTGATTTCAATGTTTACCGTATTTAAATCCAAGCTGCTTTCCTCCTGCCTGCAAAGGCCAGATATAAAATAACCATACTCCAGAAGGCTGCAGCAGCCATATATTTTGCAGATATCGTTACAGAAGAGGGGGACCAGAACGCTTCAATAAATGCGGCAACAAAAAGCATTGCAGCAGCGCCCAGCACCAGGGTCAAGGCTTCGGGCGCCTTTTTTTTCAGTGCATCGGTTCGTTTATAATTTCCCGGCGCAATAATGGCCCAGGCTAAAATCAGGCCTGCCATCCCGCAAATAATAATCGCCGTTAGTTCAAAAGCCCCGTGTCCGCATACAAAGGGCCAAAATGTTTCGGTAAATCCAAGCCGTGTAACATGACCGGATACCCCTCCAAGTATTATTCCGTTATAGACAAGGGAAAACACGGTTCCTATACCTGCCAGAACACCGGTTGCAAAAGTCCGAAATCCAATGGATATATTATTCTTAATATAATATCCGAACATCATTACACTTCGATCTTCCTGCATGTCTTCGGTTCTGCCCACTTTCCTGTTTGCCGGATCATACATGTATTCAAAATCAGCGACCTGCCGTTCATTCATAATGGAATAAATAACATCATGGTTTAAAAACGTTGAAAGTCCTGTTCCAATATAGGGCCCTGCAAAAAGGACAAGTGCCAAAATAAAAACCGGAAAATGTGCTCGAAATGTGACAGGGAAAGTGGTGCTGAAAAAATTTGCCACTGTTGCCATACTCATGGTCCGCTTTTTATATATTTTTTGATGGCCTGCCATGATTCGCTCGTGCAGTTTTGAAACAAGGGCAGGGCTGTACTGGCGGCTTAAGGCTACAGCATAGTGATGGCAAATTTTTCTGTAAAGTGACGGAAAATCGTTTGGATTAAATGGCGTGTGTTGGCCGGGTTCCTCTTTATTAAGGGTGGATAAAATCCGGTCATACTTTTTCCACAACGCACTGTTTTTATGTTCAAAATCTTCCTGTCGCATTTATCTGAAACTATTTTCCTTTAAAGAGCCATGACGCATAAGAATAGAGTTCATCTGCAGCGGCTTCACCCTTTTTTCCGGTCAAGCTGTAAAGAATATTGGCAAGCTCGATACTTCTTTCGCGTGACAGATACAAACTGCGTTCCGAGAAATCGAGAATGGTCCGCTGCTCGTTGACGCGCAGATCCGGGGGCGGTTGCTTTGCAGGTGCCTGGGTGATTTTATCAACCACACGCCCGGGACTGTCGTATACAACAAGTGTTCCTGCGGCAATATCTCCCAGCCGTTTGAAATCTTTGTTAAATACCATTGTTATTAGGCCTGTGCCATAACATACAGGGAAAAAATCAGCTGCACGCAGCAGGTTACGTAATACCGAGGCCTTAAATGAAACCGGTGTGCCGTTGTCATGAACCACTAGCAGGTTCATGGTTTTTTTACCGGGTGTCGCACCGTCGTAAAGTTCAAAAAATACTGGGTAGAACCACTCAATAAGGAATATGCAGATTAGAAAAAGGCCCTGCCCTGTATGCTTTAAAAATCCGAGTATGATGGCGATAATGATGTATAATACACTTCTGATCATCATATCGATCAACCAGGCGCAGGCCCTGGGAACAGGACCTGCAATCTTCAGCCTTAGAACAACTCCCTCAGGAGTTTCATATTTTTTTACCGTATCAATACCAGGCATGGTCTGCCTTGATTAATCGTAAAAAATATCATTGTACGATGAATAGATAACCCCAAAAAAAGTGGGCATAAGAATAAGTGCGGCTAATATTGTAATTATTGATGTTACAATCACCGAACCAGCCTCACCGATTACAAAAACAAGCATGCCTGTTGACAGGCCGATAAGAAGAGTCAGTGCAATACCTATCCCAAGAAACACCAAGCCGTTGACAAGAAATGCAAGCCAGTTTTTCAGGCATCCAGTAAAGCTCATTTTCATTGCTTCAAATACGGACAGGTCATTGATCATAATCAAAGCCGGGGCAAACCAGTAGCACATTCCAAGAGGAATTATAAATAAAAGAGCTATCAATGGAACTAATGCAACCATTGCCATTGACGATCCAGCCATTGCCTGCGGGTCAGTAAACATTGCCATATTAAATCCAAACAGGGCAGCCATTATCCCGACGACAACACCCAAAACGACGACTACAAGTAAAATATAAACTATTGCGAATAAAAGAAGCTGCCCAAAGTTCTGTTTAAATCCGTAAAACATACAGGTGGGCCTTAAAACATCATCTTCGTCAAGTTCCTTGACGCCCTGTATAAATCCGGCTGTAAATGCCGGTCCCAAAAGTCCTATAATTATTGCACCAACAAATGGGATAATCTGAACCAGGTTGACGATAAAATAGAGCAGCATTGTAAGAAACCATTTGAACGGACTTTTTTTCACCAACCCAAGCGCATGAAAAATCCAGGCTGCACCACGGGATGCACTCACCTTCTGGGGATCTGTAAAACCTGTAGTCATTCCTGAGGGCGGCGTTCTAAGATCTGCCTGGGGGGCTGCATAAGGGTTAGCAGGCGTTTCTCTTTGGGCAGTCTGTGGTTGAGTTGCTGTCAAAGGGGGAGCCTCAACGGGTTCAATTTGGCAGATTGCCCCAGCATTGGTTAGGGCAGACAACATTGTTTCACAAAGGGCTTTGTCAGCATTCTTTTTAATGATGCTGCGCTGGCTTCCGAATCTTTTTTGGATAGCTTCAATGTCGTTTTTAAACATTTCAGCAAGGTTGTTATGGACTTCTTCCAGAGTCTTGTCATCTGCAATTTCCCCGGTAAAAATCAAGTTACACTTTTGATCACTCATTTCCCGCTCCACTTTTTTAATTTAATGTCACAGCAATGAAAATAATTCAAAGCACAATGCAACGCTTTTTTTGAAAGGCCAATGTTTCCAGCCAGCCTCATTTTAATCGTTTTCAATAAATACTTGTTACCCTAACAACTTGAGTTCACAAGTAAAAAACGGTTCTGCTAATTTGACAGGTATACATCATATATTTAATAAGTCCGATTTTGTATGATTTTTTAGTGATGGTATGAAAAATGGTACAAAAGAACCAGATCACATGTATGGGCTACTTAACAGGCATAGGAATATAAAAGAGCTGTTTTTGTTGATGGATATTTATCAAATTAGACTTATAGAAAATTTGACAGCTGGTCGGGATGAGAGGATTTGAACCTCTAATCGGTATTGAAATCATTGAGAATTCCTAT
>JAKSAU010000853.1 GCA_022361535.1 Desulfobacterales bacterium | reverse complement strand
GCAGAAGCGGTGTTTGATATTTTTTCCGGATCTGCAATTATATTATATTCGATTGAAGGGGCGAGCAGTGTTGAACATGCAAGCCCGTGCGGCATATTATAAAAACCGCCCAAAGAATGTGCCAGTGCATGGACACACCCGACCCGTGCATTGGCAAACGCGATTCCGGCCATGGTACTGGCAAGCAGCATATTGCCGGCAGCTTCATTGTTTTCAGGATTGGCATAAAAAAGCCTTAAATTTTCAGAAATGGTTTTGATGGCACCCAGGGACAAATGTTCGGTTATGGGTGATGCCATAACTGAAATGTATGCTTCTATAGCATGTACCAGGGCATCCATACCCGTGGCAGCAATCATTTTTGGAGGTAGAGACGACAGAAGAGAAGGGTCAAGAACCGCGATAACAGGAATTAAATGGCCACTTCGGATGGACAGCTTATATTTCCGCGCGTGATCGGACAAAACTGTTGTAGCCGTGACTTCTGCCCCTGTACCGGCCGTGGTTGGGACCGCAACAATGGGGGGCACCGGATTGGGTATTTTTTCAGGTCCTTCATAGTCTTGGAGCGGGCCCGGGTTGGTGGCCAGGATTGCAATTCCTTTGGCCGTATCCATGGAACTGCCGCCACCGATACCGATCAGAACATCACACTTACTTTCTTTGAATACCTTGCTCCCGTTTTCAATGGCTTCGACTGACGGATTTGCTTCAAAATCACTGAAAACAGTATAATTCACACCTTCCTGGTCAAACGGGGCCACAATTTTATCTACCAGTCCGGACTCAACAATACCTTTGTCCGCAGTTATAAAGGCATTATTCCATCCTTGGGCTTTCAGCTTTTCTCCTAGTTTTTGTGCACCGCCTGCCTCAAAAATAATTTTTGAAGTGCAGAGGAACTCAAAGGGCTTATTGGGAGCCATCGGCTTTTCTCCTTTTAATTTACTGAATAAAGTTTTGTGTCAAATCAAATATTTTTACCGACCAGAGTCACAAACTATAGTCGCCGACTGCAGTCTGTATTGAAAGTGACATAATGAAATTGCAAAGTCAAGCAAAAAAATAAAATATAACTATTTAAAATAATGAATTATATTTTATTGAAAGTTGTAACAGGAAAAAATACAAAAAATGAATTTCTATTCAGCCAGAGACAGAACATCTACTGGTTTTTTTGTGGATAAATGAACACGAAAAAATATAACAAATCAGAGATTGACCGGTCCTGATTTTTAACGGTCAGCTTGATCGTTCTTATCTGATCTTTTTTGTCTGATTTTTATGAAGCTACCTTAAAAAATAATTTTAGATGGTTTCATATAAGTTAACTCTTCAAAGACCAGGGCTTGCTGCCAGGGTAAAATCTTAAGCTGAATATCAGGATTGAATCAATCCTCTTTAAAGATGCCATCATATAACAACTCAATGGTCTGCCTCATAAACGATTCAATGTCATAGGCTCCTCGTTCGAGAATCCAGTCATACACGACGCCCCTGGCCGCAAGTATTAACATCTTTGTGATATCCTGAGCTGACGGTAAGCCTGACGTCTCTACGGCGTCAAGATACTTTTCAGTACTTGAAAAAATATCTTGATATATAGGCCTGTTTTTAGAAAGAAAAAAATTGGTTCCCCAGTCGAGTTGGCCTTTATACACCTCTTTACAAAATTCGGGTCCTTTTTCATTGGCAATTTTAGCGATAAAACAATTGGAAAAAATAATTCGTTCGCGCAGGGAAATATCAGCCGAAAGTTCCCCAACAGCTTTTATAAAGTCGGAGTCAATTTTACGGTAAACTTCCATAATCAACTCGCCTTTATTGGGGAAGTGATGATAAAACCCCCCTTTAGCCACGCCTGCAAGCTTACAAATTTCGTCAACGGTTACACTTTCAAAACCGCGTTTTTCCATTAATTTAGATGCAACTTTGAAAATGCGTTTTTTTGTATTCTCGGCTTGTTTCTGCCTTTTGGTTTTTCTGACGGCCATAATTGTATTCCAAGTAAAGTGATCATTTCGTGTTAGAAAATAGATTTATAATTGTTTTTTAGGTGTAATACTAAAGAAGACTTAAAAATTCCATTACAAAAAAGAAGAATCTTATCTTTCATAATCTAATCAATGGGAATACACATTACTTGGTCGTCTTTATTTAACAGTGAATTACCAGCTTCCAGGCTATCATCATTTATGCAGTCCATAAAAGGCGTACACCAATCAAAAGGATAAAAACCAGAATAGCCATCCGGAATAATTCCTGCGGTATCTTCTTATTCATTGCATTACCCATGTATCCGCCCAAGATGATCGCAGGCGACAGTGCACAGACCAATATTATGGTCTGGTAGGAAATGATTCCAATATTTGCATAGGCAGTGAGTTTTGCAATATTCATGACGGCAAAAAAGAGTACCAGTGTGCCGACAAACACTCTTGGATTGTCATCTTTGTGTATCATATATACCGACATCATCAGGCCTGCGGCATGGGCAACCGTACCGGCCACGCCGACGACAAACCCATACAGCACAGTTGAAATATCTCTCCATTTTGAGTCGGTATGATCATTTGTTCGGTCTGAATCAGGCTTTACCGGTTCGGAATCGGGCTTTTTAAAGACCTTCAGGAGATTATAAGATGAAAAAACAATGGCAAATACCCCGACGAGCTGTTTGAACAGGGTATCGGGCATGATTTCGATGAGATAACAGCCAAAAACCACCCCTGCCAGGGCCAGCGGCAGCAGCAGTTTTAATACTTTGATATCCCACTCTCTCCAGTAGTTTTTCACACCGACTAAGTCCGATATCAGCATGGCCGGTGCGCCCAGCCCAAGAGCGAGTTTAGGGGGGAACACCAAAGCCAGAAACGGCAGGAGGAAGATGCCGGCACCGACCCCCACACCGTTTTTAATGATTGCTGATCCAACAACGGCAATTAAACAAATGGTAATTTCTAAAACAGTCATGATCAAAAATAATAAGTGAAACTCATACACGTTTACCGGCAGCAGAATATTTCCCGGCTAAAATGTGAAACGCTTTGCCAGGTCAGGCGCAGCGTTTCATGATATTACTCAATCCCAAGATTCTGATATATTTCCGGCAGCCGGCGCCGGGTTTCCTCTTTAACATCCTCATACAGATGTACGCCATGGCTGTCCATGGCCACGGTCAACGGTCCGAAGTCTTTTACTCGGAATTTATAGAGCGCTTCCGGATGAAGGTGTTCCCAGTAGACATCTTCCACCTCTTCTATCTGTAGCGTTTCCAGAGCGGCAGATCCGCCTACGATGGCAAAGTATACGGCCGCATGTTCCTGCATGGCCTTCAGGCTTCCTTCATACAGACCACCTTTACCGATGATGACTTTGACGCCGTATTTGCCGATCAGGTCTGGTGAGAACCGGTCCATACGGGTACTTGTTGTCGTC
>JAKSAU010001186.1 GCA_022361535.1 Desulfobacterales bacterium | reverse complement strand
ATTGCTGAAGCCATTCGCGGCCGGTCCATGGAAGAGTTCAGGGAAGATGCAGCAGACAGTGACGGTAATTGATTTGTTATGTATATAGATATTAGTGGCATTTCAGTGTATTGCGAATCCCGGGGCCAGGGGGTTCCGCTTGTTTGTCTCCATGGGTATGGTGTTGACCATCGATCCATTAAATCCGGTATGGAACCAATTTTAAAAGAAGAAAACCGATTCCAACGGATTTATTTTGATCTTCCCGGTATGGGAAAGTCAGCTCCCCATCCCCAGATCCTTGGATCAGATGATATGCTGGAGATTGTACTTCAAGTCATTGATGAGCTGCTCGGTCCGGACCAGCCATTTGCCCTGGCCGGATATTCTTACGGTGGATATCTTGCAAGGGGAGTGGTTTCTCAAATGGCCCACCGGATAAAAGGGGTGTGCTTAATCTGCCCGGTCATCCGGGTTCGGCGTGAAGGCCGCAAATTGCCTGAATTCAAATGCTGTGAGCAGGATAACGATTTTTTAGCAAGTCTCTCCCCTGAGCAGTTTGCAGCAATCGATCAATTTGTCACAATCCAGACGCCAACGGTTTGGGAGCAGTATATGTCTCACATCCAACCGTCTTTAGGGTTGTCTGATCCAAAGCTAATGATGCAGCTTAGAGATTCTGAATTGACCAATGATCCGGACACAGGACCTGTTTATGAAGGTCCTGCCCTGATATTGACGGGACGTTATGATGTGGCGGTCGGGTATGAGGATGCATGGAAAATCCTGCATAGGTTTCCGGATGCAGACTTTTTGGTGCTTAACCGGGCAGGCCACCTGCTTCATATGGAACAGCCGGATCTCTTTAATACCCATGTCCGGACCTGGTTAGACCGCATCTAAAAAAAGAAGGTATTGCCATTTGAGCACTTAGGCTCGTTAGTTCTAAGAAGACGGCATCAGGCGGATTTTTTAAAAAAATTCGGCAGCCGCTTCTTAGAACTAACGAGCCGGTATTTGTTATATGGGATACCCTTGTTCACCAGGGCCAATCGGAAATTTATTTTGAGAAT
>JAKSAU010000544.1 GCA_022361535.1 Desulfobacterales bacterium | reverse complement strand
CCCCGGATGGCAGTGATATTAACAATCCGGGAAAATTCCAATGGCGCTGCGATGCATTCCAGCAAACAGCCAAAGGTACAATCCAAACGGGAAATCAAATACATGCAGCCTGGACTGAGTTGGGAAAGCAGATTTCCGGTGTCGCATCTGTCGAACTCAACAGCTCTGGTAGCGCTGTAAAAATAACCTGGAACAATGGCGTGGTAATGACCCGTAACTCTAATTAGCAGGCTTGAGGTTTCCTGGTCATGCTTTTTCAAACTGCCGGGGTGATTTCCACCAGGCAGTTTGAATATAAGGCAGGGTGTATATTAGTCATTTAGAGATCACGTTGAACTCATTAAATCCCAGGAAACCTATCACCAATAGCAATCTGAAAATTAAACTATTCCAACATAATCATTTACAGACTGTGAAAGCATACAATATTTTGAGTATGTGAAATCTCAACTCTAAATATGTCATATTATGTCATTTGAAAGCAAAAAGAGGCCCAATAGCTTGTCCAATCAATATCTCTTGCTTCTTCACATGGAAAAAGATGGACCAGGCGAATCAACCATAGACCTGAACCCATATTTTTAAAAACAGCTTCCCCGTCTTCACCGGTTATTGCAGTCTGAGAAACAATGCCACGATTTTGCATCAAAGCTGTAACGGTTTTTTGCGGCAGGGGTTTATTGTCAAATAGGACTTTAACCCGAACCGGATCCGGATGTTTGGGACAAGAAAGTAAAATGATTTCCAACTTTTGTCCAATCGCCTGCGACGCAATTTCTTGAGCATAGGGATCTTCACCTACGTGAAAAATTGTTTTGATGCATCTGGCATATTCCTCCTTTTGACAACCCCTTGGATTGGATTGAACACGGTCAATCAGTTGGGAGTGGTGTTCACCGGTTATATAAGAAGAGAATTTATCGTTTTTCAGTATAATGTCCGTAAAATTCCTGTCCATTGCCACCAGGCCTGTGCCGCTATCACTGGGGAGAATGGTTATTGCAGGAAGGTTTGCCTCATCCAACAAGGGAAGCAGATCAAGCTGTTTGGTCCGGGTAAACAAAGAGAGACGGGAGGTCATTTTTGTTTCCAATGGCAGTTCTTTTTCTCGTTTTAGAGTATCTCCGACAAGCAGTCTTACAATCAGGAAGGTATCTAAGCCAATTTTGAAATGGTCCGGCTGAAGCCAGCAGTCATGAGCCCATACCGGAGTGGCACAAACCAGGACCAACACAAGTACTATCCAAAAAACACGCATCATTTTTCTCCTTTATCAATTTAATTTTGAATCCCAAACTCATTTTTCCGGGCGGTTTGCAAAGGAATGACATACGGCCTTTGCTGCTCTGTTTTTACCTGGGCCACCACTCCGTAGACGGCCAAAATATTCTCAGGGGTCATAACTTCCACAGGCGTTCCCGAGCATGTGACCTGGCCGTTTTTGAGCATCAAAATCTGATCCGCATACCAGGCGGCGAGGTTTAAATCATGCACGCTCATGACTACCAGCATCTTTTTTTCTGCTGCCAGGCACTGCATCAATGCCATGACTTCCAATTGGTGCCCCAGATCAAGGCTAGAGGTCGGCTCATCCAGTAGCAGAACTTCAGGTTCTTGGACCAGTGCTCTTGCGATAATCACCTTTTGCTGTTGACCTCCGCTCAACTGGTTGAAATCCCTAAGCCCTAAATGAGACAGGCCCATTACTTCCAAGACATCCAACACTTTTTCCCGGTCCTCTTTCCTGCTACGCCAACCAATGTGGGGCCGACGGCCCATCATGACCATATCAAATACTGTAATGGAAAAGACCTGGGTATTATCCTGGGGAACATATCCCAATAGTTTTGAGATTTGCGGCATCTTCAGGGTGTTGATATCCTTTTCTGATAAAAGGATGCGCCCTTTGGAGGGAAGTATACGGTTTATGCATTTGATAAGGGTCGATTTTCCAGCCCCATTTGGGCCGCAGACAGCTACTATACGGCCAGGTTCCAGCCGGGTCGAAATGCCGTTTAAGACAAACGATTTTCCATAGTTGAAGGCCAGTTTTTCAAGGCGAATATCCATATGATTTACCATTGTCGTTTTCTTTTCGTCATAATCAGATAAAGGAACAGTGGGCCTCCAACACAGGAAGTGATGATGCCGACCGGAACAATTACAGGTGCGATGATGGTTCGCGAAACCAGATCTGAAACAATGAGAAATATTGCTCCAAATAGACCTGAAACAGGCACCAACATCCGGTTATCAGCCCCTAAAAACATTCTGCAGATATGTGGGGAAACCAATCCGATAAATCCGATCATCCCGGTAAAGCAAATGATTGTCGCTGTCATAAGGGATGCGACGGCCATTAAAGTCAGGCGGCTTTTATCAGGATTCGTCCCAAGTGACTTTGCAGCATCATCTCCAAGCCCCATCAAGTTCAAATCCCAGGATCGCCACATCACAATAGGGATGCTGATAGCAAGAACAGAGGCGGTAACGAAAATTTCCCCCCATTTGGCCCGACTAAGGCTTCCCATCAGCCATACAACCATGGCTTTAAGCGCATCCTGGGCTGCCAAAAACTCTAACATTGAAGTTACGGCGCCAAAAATATAAAACATGCCGATTCCGGAAAGAATCATCATTTCCGGCGTAGCCTGCCTGAACCGCGCCATGCAGAAAATGACCAAGGCGGGAATCATGGAAAAAACAAAGGCATTTCCCACCACTATAAAATTTTTCCCGGCAAAACCGATGTCAAAGACAAAAGCCAGTGCAGCCCCTAAACCCGCCGCAGCACTAACTCCCAATGTGGTAGGGCTGGCCAGGGGGTTCCGCAGCACCCCCTGGAACACAGCACCGGCGACGCCAAGGCCGAAACCAGCCAGAACTCCCATTACCACACGTGGTAATCGCAGTACCATCAGAATTGTTTGGCAAGGATCTTCACTGTTGTATCCTTTAATACACATTTGCCATAAAGTGATCCATACCGTTTTAAAGCCGATTTCCAAGGACCCTTGGGATAAGGATAGCCCTCCGGTAAGGCAAATCAACACCACGGCTGTGCCACCTATAAAAAATTTGAGTTGGCGGTTTTTTAAATAGGCATTGCGTAGTAATCGGCTCTGTTTCATTTAAAAAAACCTTGCTCTATATATCGGTCCGGTATACCGGCCAGGCCGGTTTTATTTTTTAGCGGGGGATAGAAAAAAATGCCGTGTGCATCCAGGTTGTAATCAAGCTGTTGCATTTCCAGATAAGCTTGATGAACCGCCTCAGGATCGAGATCCCTAAAAAGCGCCGGATGAAAAAGTGCAGCCAGGTATGCAGCCGCCAGTGCGCCGCCGCTGGCATCGTTCCTGAAATGGCCGTCAAGAACATATATATGGCCTTTTTTAACAGCATTGACGCTTGCAAGTTCCGGCGCACCTGCAAATTGAGCCACGCCCTGTTTAAGATAGGAGGCATCGTCTGTTTCATATCCCGAAGCCCTGATATCATCAACGGCATGGAGCAGAATGAAATCCGGATTCTCACGAATCAGCCATTCAGGATCAATGGGAACGGAAACCCCTTTATCGTAGGGCAGAAGGTCAATGAGATTCCGCCCACCGGCCAGCCGGCTGGCCTGAGTCAGGGTATCATCCGGCCCATAAGCGCAGTAGCGGCTTCCAGATGCATTGCACAGGGGATAGGAAGAGATTAATACCTTTGGTTTTTCGTCAGACCTGAGGGCTTTAGTTCGTTCAGCTATGTTATTGAGCACTCCTTTATACCAGGAAATAAAGTCCTCGGCCGTGTCTTCGGCCGCCAGAATCTGGGCCAGATTCCGGATCCCCCTGACATAGCGTGATCTTTCAGGCTGCGAAAGGTCAGGGTGGTAGAGGCCCAGAAAAAGGATATCAATCCCGGGAAGGTTCATCCTCTTTTCCTGGTTCTGGGATGTAAAGGTCAATAATAGATCAGACTTCGTTGCCAATACAGCCTCGTAATCAAGGCTCCAGGGATAACCCACAGAAGGCAGCAGCCGAAATTTTGGGAACTGGCGCAAACAGTCATGGAAGATATAGTCGTATCCGGCTAAGGCCACCACTTTGTCTTCACGTTTTAAAATACGAACCAGTTCGGCATTATCCATGTATTCAACAATGATGCGTTCAACAGGCAGGTGGACGGCCAAAGGACGCCCGGTGCCGTCTGTGACAGTTATCTGAGCTTTATTGACAGATTGGCATTGGCCGTCCTGGAGAATTCCGGTCAGGCAGAACCATTCCGAAATGCAGAGCATTCCTGCCAGGACAAATAGAATTTTTATGTGTTTCATTCCGATCATTTTCCTTAAAAGGTGTAGGTATATCCGACGATAAAGTTTCGGGGGAGTCCGTGCTGGTTATATAAGAAACTTGTGCTGTCCGGATTGGTCACCCTGTTGTAGCGAGTGGCATAATCCTTATCAAAGATGTTTTCGACCCGAAGCGTCACCTTATGCTGATTTGCCGTGCCGAATTTGTAAAATACCGAGGCATCTGCCACAAAGAATCCCCCGTAATTGACATCGTTGAAAGGCGACAACCCTCTCTCATAGACATCTCCGGTGTAGCGGGTCATAACATCGGCACCGAAACGCCCCTCCCCGGATCGGTATGAAAGATTGGCCGTGGTATAAAATTCGGGGATTCGTTCCAACTGTTCACCAGTTTCCTTGTCTTCGGCATTCACCCAGTTGGCACTTAAGTTCAAGGTTATCCCGTTGAAAGGTCCTATCCCGACCAGAATTTCAAACCCATCGATCTCTGTTTCCCCATCAGCATTGATATAAAAAGACGATCCGTTGCTCAGCGTGGTGGTAGTAATCATATCCTCTACATCTTGATAGAAATAGCCCAGTTCAGCCCTGAAAAATTTCCACTGGCCGCCCAAGCCCAGGTCCAGGTTCCGGCTTTTTTCCGGATTCAGGTCAGGATTTCCGATGGTGCCACCGGCTCTGTCAGTCCCGTATAACTGCATCAGGGTGGGAAGGGTGAATGATGTTCCCAATGTCCCCCTGAAATAATAGGCATCCCATAGAGGAGTTCTTAAACTCAAGTCCCAGATCGTGGAATCCATATCTTCGTTTGTGGTTGTATAACGGATTCCAGCCGCAACCTTGGTTTTGGGTAGGAAGGAAAGATACGGCCTGAAGCTGGCAAACCCGGCATAGGTGTGTGCGCGGTCAGTTTTGGGAACATCCATGGCTTCTTCCTCCCCCCAATAGGTCTGATAATCTACTCCGGTGATCAACTCGTGCCCTTCACCCCAAGTGGTACTGGAGCTTAAATTGACACCCACATCCTCATAGCCCCAGACCGCGTCATTGCTGGCACTGCCCCATGAATAGGAACCATCCGGATCTAAAAAGGTAACTTCTCCCCACCAGGTGTGAATATAGGTTTTCAGGTAGTATGAGAAACCAGGCGTAACGGTATGATCCCAATTCAATATGACAAGATCCTCTTTCCAGTCATTGTCCGCATACCGGTACTGGGGATATGGATATTCAAATACGCCCTGTTGTGTCTGGGCCTGTACTGTTAATACCGGCTTGCCGGCCAGATCGAACATTCTACGGTATTTGCCGCCCACTACCGAACGGTCATACCCCACTTCACGGTCTTTTACGGGATTACTCGCATTGGAAAAGGATTGATCATCACAAACTTGGTATCCGTCAGAGGCTTCATAGCTGCCAAAAACCATGAACCCATGTCCGTTTATGGTGTCGGTAACATGGCCGTAAGCTTCCCTGTAATCCATGTCACCGTATGAAATACCCACCTCTCCCGAGGTTTCGGAACCCACTTCTTTAGTTATAATATTGATTACTCCTGCTCGTGCTCCAGATCCATAAAAAACACTTTCCCCGCCTTTCAGCACTTCAATGCGGTCAACCTGGTGGATGCTGAGGGTTGCAGTCCAATCAGAGGCATAAAGTGGGTTGGTGATCCGGACTCCATCAAGGAGCCAGAGTATGTCATCGCTTCCGTGCAGATAGGTGTAGGTCCATCCGCCCCGTCCCTGGCGGGCAGATGTAAAGATACCCGGAACCATTGCCTGAATGGCTTTAGTGAGGTCCACGAATCCGGCCTCCCGGATTTGATCTCCTGTAATCACAGCCATTGAGTGTCCAAACATTTCAAGTTCCTGTGAGTATCGTTGGACAGATCGTTTTTCTTTGACCGTAATCTCTTGAATGGCAAACGATTCGCCCAACGTTTCTGTTTGAGAAGCCCAGAGTGGGAATGAATACGTACCGCATATAATACACATGATTAAAAACCGAATATAAAAAGATTTCATAAGATTCTTCCTTGTTTCCTGCTTAATTTAAAAAACGGAGAGATGGCGGAAAATGGTACATTTCTTCCAGGGTCAGCAGCTTGATTTGGAGCCGCCACCCTCTCCGCAAGTTCTGTTGAATCGCTCACAATATGCATTTTCAATGGACATCCTGGAGCGTTAAACAATGCCGTCATGTTTAACGAATTGCAGGGAGCCCTTTCTTTTGAACCTTCTGGTCCTGACAGGAGAGGCCTTTAAAGGGCCATTGATATGTGTTGTTTGGCCAGGAAGATTTCCTTTGGGCAAGCAAGAGGTGGAACATCAGCAGAGATAACAGTGGTATCAAAACAAGGGTGAGTTGTTTCATTTACGTACTCCCAGTTTTATCAGGTTAATATAATGTTTTTCAGGCATGACCCTTTGACAGGTGCTGTTGACGTACGGGAGACGCAATGATAAATTGAAAAGCATCTCCCGGGATTCATCTCGGAGCAGATCCTATAGGCAGCCGCACTATCCTTGCCGGGAAAGCGGCTGTCTTTTTTTGTCAAAGGGCCAGCCCAAATTTTATATCTGACGACTACATTTGTTTTGTCCTTTCCAGTTGGGCCATTGCAGCCATGGCATCTTTTCGTTGGCGCTTGAACCGGGCTGCGTTTTTAAAGGCGCTGCGGCTGGCTTCAAAATCGTTTTGCTGCCAGGCTGCATACCCTGCCATGAGCCATGCTTGGCCCTTTTGTGAACAATTTTTCTGCGCAGCCATGCGATAGGCTTGATTTGCCGATCTATACTTTTTAGCCTCGTATAACAGGTCCCCTTTTACCATGAGCAGTTCATTATCAACGCCCTCAGGGTCGAACCGGTTCAGCAGGTTTAGGGCTTTTTCTGCCTGATCCATTTGCCGGTAGGCAATGACCAGGTGCTGGATGAGAGTTATGTATTCTGTTGAATCTTTTTCTCCCTTGGAGGATTGGGGTAAAAGACCCTCATACATGCGAACCGCCCTGGCCGGGATTTGAAGCTGGAGGCTCAGGTCTGCGAAAAGTATTTTCTCCTCCCGGGACAATGGGGCTACAAACCCGTAAATAATTAAATTTTCCAGTGCCCTGTCATAGCTGCCTTGGTTCAGGTGAATGTGGACCAAGGCTTTCCACCACCTGGCATTGGCAGGCGAAGCCCTGGAGAGGTCAACGGCATACTCCTTTGCCTGTTCCAAATCCCCTGTGGCCAGATGAATTTGGAGCAGGGTTTCCTGCCACCGAACCCGATCTTCTCCGGTGGCTGTTTCTGCAAGTTGCTGAACCAGGGGGAGTGCACGCTGCCATAGTTCGGCCGTTATCAGGGCGCGGGCAAAGTTTTCTTTCCACTGACGAGAGACTTGGCCAGGGTGTGTGTAAAAAAGGGATTCAAACAGATCCACAGCGTCCTTATTTTGTCCGTTCATAAGGGTCATGACCGCAGCATAGTATAAGTAGTCCGCTACCCTGGGATCAGAGTCTTCGTATGTGTCCAAAAAGGCCTTGGCGGCCCGCCCGCATTGGTTGGAATCCGCATACACCTTGGCCAGATTCAGACGGGCATCCGTGAATCCGGGAGCCATGTCCAGGGCTTTAAGATATGCAGACTCGGCATGGGCATACTCTTTGAGAAAGAGGTGGCAGTTGCCCAAAGCAAAACAGACCACGGGATGACCACAGGGAGGTTCATTCTCGTTGTTTTGGAACCTTTTACTATTTTTGTGAATCAGTTCAATGGCCGCTGAATAATTTTTTTCACTCATGGCCTGCCGAACAGGATGAAGAAGATACCGAACAGACGCTGGAAGGTTTTCGCCTGGATTGTATGCGTTCCGGGCTTGGACCTTGTGGGGCAGAAAGCAGATAAAAATCATACTAAATAAAATAAGATATCTTTCTGGCTGTTTGTTTCCGGTTTTCACATCTCACCTTCAGTCAAGTTCAAAAAGAATCCGCGTTTGTACACGGGTTTTCACCAGTTCTCCACCAATTCTGCCCGGAGTGAACCGCCAAGAGGAAAGGCACTGGATTACGCTTTGATCAAATATGCCCCCAGGGTCTGCCTCAAGGACTTTTATATCATCCACCAGGCCCTGTTCCGTTACCGTGAATCCCACTGATACCCAGCCCTCAATACCCCGTGCCTTTGCCCGGAACGGATAGACCGGAGGAATCCTTGATAAAAAGGTCAGAGGCTGGTCCAGGTCTCCCGGCTCAAACAAACTGCCAAGATCCAAGTTGTTAAGTGATTCGGACATGACTTGGGGTAGATTCAGCGCAAGTGGGCTGCCTGGCAGTGCCGCATTGATTTCAAAGGGCAGGGTCAGTGGGAGTTTTGCCGGCCTGTTTGCCCTTGGACTGGCCGAAGTTTTGTTTTCCTTGGTTTTAGCCGGGGGGGTAGTCTTAACCCTTTTGGGTTCGATCTTTGGTGGTTGCAGCCGAACCAGACGCACCTGGGGAATCACAGGGCTGAAATCAGGCCTGGTATCACTGGGCTTCATCAGGTTGGGAATAAGGCAAAACAGTCCCAGGTTCAATATCAAGGTAAAGGTTACAGCTCCGCTCCATTCCCTCCAGGTGCCTCTAAGGCTAATATCTATGCTTCTTTGTCTCATTGGCCCTCCGGCAGAGCTGCGGCCAGTGAGACATTTGGTGCACCGGCCATGCGGCATCCGTCCATGACCTGGATGGCTGTACCTGTGCTGCTGGCTTTGTCTGCAACCACGACTACCGCACCTTCAGGATTTTCAACCAGAATGCGTTCGATATTGGCCCGGACCGCACGGATGTCTATTTCCCGGTGTTCCATAAAAATTCGGTTCTGGTCGTCTATAGCGATGAGAATAGAGGCTTCCGGCTTGACATCGGCAGTGGCAGCAGTAGGCCTTGCCACATCAATACCTGTTTCTTTGACAAAACTTGTGGTGACCAAAAAAAAGATCAAAAGGATAAAGACCATATCAATGAGGGGGGCAATGTTTAGCTCCACACTCCCTTTTTTATGCTTCCTTTGTGCACTTACGCTTAACATGGTGTCTGTTTCCTTTTCACTTTACAGGTAACGCTTTAGATAAAGCTCCGCCTGCCTGATATCCTGGGCCAGACGCTCTGATCGTTTGTCCAGGAACCCTTTCATATAAAGTCCGGGTATGGCCACGACCAGCCCGGTCTGGGTGGTGATAAGGGACTCGGAGATACCCCCTGCAATGGCCTTAGCATTGCCAGTTCCGTATATGGCCAAAACATCAAAGGTGGTAATCATTCCGGTGACGGTCCCCAATAAGCCCATGAGTGGGGCGATGGCCGCAAGTACACCTATCAGGGGTAAAAAACGGTTAAGCCTTCGACTGATCCGTGCTGCAGCCGCATCCAGCAGATAGCGATCCAATTTTTTTCTGCCGGTACGGTTAGGGATGAACTCGGCAACGAGCAGACTAACTGCCCCTTTGTATTCGTCCGGGCCCGGCATTTTGTTTTCCCGGATCATCGTAAGAGCTGTTTTATTGTTCATGTTTTTTTGGTAGAGCCGCTTGAAAAAAAAAGCCCGTTCAATTATGAGCAGCCACATGATAAGGCTTAGGGCCACAAGTGGGAGCATTACCAAACCGCCGTCACGGATGAGACCGGAAAGAAGCTCAAGGTTATCTAAAATCCAGAGTGGCATCACGACCCTTTAATCGTCTGGACAATATTAATAAGGGCCACGGCCTTTTCCTCCATCATCCCTATTGTGTTTTCAACCGTCCGGCTCAGCAGGGTATGCACCAGCATGATGGGTATAGCTACAGACAAACCCAGCATGGTAGTCACCAGGGCCTCTGAAATGCCGCCGGACATCATCCTGGGGTCTCCTGTACCGTGCAGGGTAATAACGTGGAAAGTGTCTATCATTCCTGTAACCGTCCCCAAAAGCCCCAACAACGGGGTAATAATCGCCAGCATCCCCATGGTGGACAAAAAACGCTCCATGGGCGGAATCTCTTTTAGGATGGCTTCCTGGACTGCGTTTTCCATATCTTCCCGAGGCAGGTCCCTGCTATGGACTCCGGCCCGGATCACCCGGATCACGGGATTTTTGGCATAACGGTCACAGGCTCTTGTACACCCTTCCCAGTTTCTTTTCCGGGCACTGGTTTCAATTTTTCCCCATATATTTTCCAGCCGGATTTTTCGGCGCAAAAAGAAAAAGATCCGTTCCAGGGTGATCAAACCGCCTAAAAAAAGGATAGCAAGTATCGGGTAGATAATGGGGCCTCCCTTGGGAATCTGCTGCCAGAGGCTGAGCTGATGGCTGAGCTGAGCAAGGGCACCGCCCCTGGATATATCCATAGGCACCGCCTCTCTTTTACCGTCCATATAGGCGTTGATTTTGTTCTGGATAGATCTTGTCGGTGGTCTGGACAATGCATATAGCTTTTTTTCACCGTGAGTGTAGGTGAGAAAACCGGTTTCACCGGCTTTTCGGAATGCTGCTGTAAAAGATCCAACAAGGAGGACCTGACTATCCACGGTCCTGCCTGCCTGGTTCACAATGGGACCTGTTTCAATGCAAACTGATCCAGCCCTTTGAATCAGTTCAAAGACAAGTTCTGTCATTTTTTGGATATGATCCATTCCCGGAAACAAGGTATTATCTGCAATGGACTTTAAAAAAGCTGTGTCCGGTTGGAAGACCCCGGACAACAGGCTGCTGTCCACAAGGTTTGTAATGTCCTTGGCGTTGGTACGTATACATCCGGTCAATTCTTTTACCATGCTCTGGGACGCCTCAAGCGTATTGGACAATTGTTTGTCTTTTACCGTGAGTTGTTCATTTTCTATATCAAGCGATTTAATTCGAATTTTTAACTCCCGGGTCTTCTGTTCCAGGTCAGCAATGGCCTTGTTGAGTTTTTTTCGATCCGCAGTAACCCTTTGCCGGCTTTGGATTGCTGATTGTTTAGCTGCCCGAAGCTCTAATGCTGCTTTGTGCTTCATGTCCGCTTCGATTTTTCGGGCTTCAATCCGAATTTCACGCATGTCCTGACACAAGACCGGCTGCACCATAAACAGAAATATACCCGCAAAAGCCGAAGTAAGGATAATGGCCGTTATATGGAATATGGTTTTCATTGAATGGCCATCCGTCCTAAGGGGAGGTCCAGTATTCCTACAGGTTTACGCCTGGAGCCCATATCCACTGCTGCCTGAATCACATTGTGGTAGACCTGGTCAAGGGGCACCCAAATTTTCTGAGCTGTGTTGTAAAATCCACACTCCTGCTTGTCCAGTGTCTGGTAAAAAAGACGAAGGCGTCCGAGCCGAAAAATATTGACCAGGGTCTTTTCCCCTGAAAGGGAGATGGTCTGTTGGTATACTTCCACTGTCCTTCCGTACTCGGCCTCCACCATAAGGCCTTCCATTATTTTCCTGAACTTTTCGCTTACCTGTGAATTCGGATCCTTATTCAGCTTTTCCAATGCTTGAATTCGCTTTTGACGCTCTTCCTGTAAGAAGGGCAGGTCTCCATGGTAAAGATCATTTATCCGGATCAGCAGTCGATTAAGGAATGGCGATATCTGCGTTTCGATTTGAGCAATACTTTCTACTTGCTTTCTTTTCCGCTCCATTTCTGTTTTCAGTACTTCATTTAATTCTTTTTTCTGAACGGCTTCTTTTTCAAGAGCGGCAACCTCTTTTTCCAGGGCATTAAACCGCTGAGTTTTCTTTTCTTTTTCAGCCCGCCAACTGACCTGGTCAGCCTGTGTTTTTTGCTCAATAATGACAGCCTGGCCTACTGGCTTTTCAATATTTTGTTTTACCTGGTCGGCATCAGCATTTCCTGCCATAATCAACAGGCAGGCCAAAACAGCCGTGCCACTATGCAGTTGTTTCTTTGTCATTCAAGTTCCTTTTGTGGCCTCCTTTGTACTGCCTAAAAAAACAAAAGGCCAAGAAATTCAGTCTGCCGACAATACCGGCATCTGACCTTCTTGGCCTAAAATTAAAATATTTAAAATTACTCTTTACTAGCGCTTTCTTAGCGCGATATTGATTTGCCTTTAAACATAAAGAATCCTGATCTGTCAAGAAAAATAAACAATATTTGAAAACTAAATTTTACAAAGAAGTGTAAAAATTATTGATTAAACACTTTTTCATAAACGCCTAGTATTAGGTCATTTGAGCACACTATCTGCCAGGGCAGATCAAAGTTATATCGTTGATGTGAAATAAACAGCACCCTTAGATAAACGCATTAGAAATCGTCTCCAAATGAGTATGATCTGTACCACAACACCCTCCAAAAACATGCAGTCCCGGCAAATAGGATTTCAGTTTTTGGTATAATCTGCCAAGTTCGGCCTGATCTCCGGCATCCAGTTCTTCACTTGCGTCGAGTTCTTCGTGTGATTTGTCTGATGCATTGGCCCGAACGGCCTGTATTCTTTTCGTCCAGGGCTCTTCAGTTAATATATGGCTGAAATGGGTGGGGTGGGCACAATTGATCATGTAGTAGATGGGATATTGCCCGGTTTCCTGTTCAACTCTTTCGATAGCACTTTTAAGCGACTGGCCAGAAGGGAGGGTACCGTTGGTTTCAGTAGTAAAAGAAATCACGGCAGGTATTTTAGCCGTTTTTGCGGCAAGCGCGATCCCGACAGCTTCTTCTACATAGTTTATCGTGTATGCGGATACAAGGTCTGCCCCGGATTTTCTGAAGGTCAGGATTTGCTCCAGGTGATACTCTTTTGCAGCCTCAACGGAAAGCGTATGGGTCGGTTTATATCCATCACCTTCAGGGCCGATACATCCACTGATCACCATTGGGGTGTCTGAATCTTCGAATTCAAATTTCAGCTCTTCCAGCATGCTGATGGCTGTTTGGTTGGCCGCTTTAAGATCATTTTTGCTATATCCGAGTTTATCTCCCCATGAGCGGCTGGCACGGTAGGTTGGGCTTTCAAGAATAAATCCGTTTTTATTCTTTTTAGCGACTTGGATATAAGGCAGATAATAATCCCTTAAAGTCTGGTAACCGTTTTCTTTGTTGAACAGGGTGAATGCTGCGAATTCAGGCAGATCAATATGATGTTCGAAGATCAGAGTGGTTTCAAGTCCGCCATCAGTTAAAAAGACTTTACTCCCGTTCAGTGGCAGGTTGTTTTGATAATGTGGCATGATGTTTCTCCTTTGCAATTGGGTTCCTTTCTCAACCAATGGGCGTAAGTTTTGAACTTACAATGTTGGGTTTTTAGATTGAAATTTGGTTTTAAGCTTTACAATTGCCAGGAGATGGCTTTTTCAGGCTGGTATACGCAAAAGGTTCCGGTCGAGACGGAATTTTCCAGATGTCTGCCCAAAGCCGGGTGGCTTTGTGATATTTTTTTTATGGCACTTCTGATTCTCCATGTAATGGCGGACCTTGCTCTTTCCGCATCCGGATTAAGGTCGCGTGATCGGCCTGACAGTCCAAAGGACTTTGTGACATGATCTGTCAACTGGTCTATTTCAACCCTTAGCGCATGGGATCTGGCCACATCATTATTCTTATCTGAAATTTCGACTTCTGAGTTCAGATATGCCAACCTGTTTTTAATTTTTTGTTTCGCTTTATCATCCACCACTGGATCGTCGGACTCAAAAGATCCCACACTTCCCATTAGCTCTGTGCAATGGATCTCTTTTCCCGGGTTTGCAAGCAGGGTTGCAATATCTTTGAACCCTTTGACAGGTGGAATCGAAACAGATTTGCCGTCAAAGCTCATCTGCCAGATTTTATCCTTGCAGCGAAATCTGTTTATTCCTGTTTTCAGATCTTTTGTTTCCT
>JAKSAU010000671.1 GCA_022361535.1 Desulfobacterales bacterium | reverse complement strand
GCAGCCCGGATCATATTTTCCATTTCGTCCCGGGTTAATCCCTTGGCCGATCTTGCCCCCGCAGTGTGTGTGATCCGCTCTTCAATGATAGTGCCGTCCAAATCGTCTGCCCCAAAATTCAGGGCGACTTGGGCAAGGGGTTCGCCGATCATTACCCAATAGGCCTTGATATGGTCAAAATTATCCAGCATCAGTCGTGCTGCTGCCACATTTTTTAAATCATCCATGGCTGTAGTGGGCGGAAGATCGGATAACTCCGTATTCTGAGAGTGAAAGGCAAGAGGGATAAAGGCGGAAAACCCTTGTGTTTCATCCTGTATTTCTCTTAATGAAATCAGGTGATCCACCCGTTCCTCCATGGTCTCTATATGACCGTAAAGCATAGTAGCATTTGTTTTGATGCCAGACTTGTGAACGATTTTAACAATTTCAAGCCATCGTTCATGACCGATCTTTTTAGGAAAAAGAGCATCATGCACGCGACGGTTGAGGACCTCTGCACCACCGCCCGGCATCATATCCAGTCCCGCATCTTTAAGTTTTTCCACAGTTTGTTCAAGACTTAAGCCGGACAAATTGGACAGATAATCGATCTCCACACAGGTAAATGCTTTTATGGCAGCCTTTGGTCTGACCCGTTTAACGGTTTTAAGCAGGTCGATAAAGTAATCAAAGCTTAGCTCTTCGTTAAGGCCACCCACAATATGGAGTTCGCATACCGGTTCATCGATCCGCTCCAACAATCTTTTTTCAATTTCTTCGATGGACCAGATATAACTGTCTTTTTCCCCACCATCTTTAGCGTAGGCACAAAATTTACACCGGTTTTTACAAATATTGGTATAGTTCAGGTGCTGGTTATACACGTAAAAGGCCTTATTACCATGCTTTTCCCTCCGGGCAAAATCAGCAATCCGGCCTAATCCCATCAAGTCCTGGGTATTATAAAGACAAATCCCGTCTTCCTTTGAAAGACGGGAGCCTTGACGGACTTTGGCAAAAATTGCCTCAAGCCGGTCATCCATAAAAGGAAGTTTCATTACCGCCTCTTTCTTCTCCTTACAATTTTTTTCTTCTTTTTGGGTTTTGCTGCTTCTGCAGCAACAGCCATCTGCTGTTTGGGTTCCAAAAGATTTTCCTGGGAATAAGAACAAGAAGCCCTTGGACATTTGAGCCCGGGAGTACCTGCAGGCGTAATTACTTCAGTTAAAAAAGGATTCTTACATAAAGGACATTCGAAGTGATAGGGTTTATCCCAAGAAACAAACCGGCAGTCCCGCTGGTTGCACGAAAAAAAGACTTTCCCTTTTTCCGTTGTTTTCTCTTCAACCTTGCCATTGGCACACAATGGGCAAGGCATGGCCAATTCCTGCTCGAAAGCTGCGATCCTGGATTCGATATCATCGTCATCTTTTGGCTCTTGCTCAGTCTTTTCGGCAATTTTTCGGGCTTCAGCATCTTGTTTTGCCTGCTCTTCTTTTAAGCGAATTTCTTCTTCCAGAGCCTTGAGTCTCGCTTCTTTTTCTGCCATTTCAGCTTCACGGGCCTCAAGCTGTGCAGCTTTTTCTTTTGCGATCCGTGCTTCTTCCTGTACCGATTCAAGAAGAGATTCTTTTTCTTCCAAACTTTTAAGCTGGTCAGCCAGATCCTTTGCTGCATCCTCGGCTTCTTTTATTTTCTCGTCTTTTTCCGCCAGTTGCCGGGCAAGCTCGGCTGCTTTCCGGGCGGCTTCCTCAGCTTGCTGAATTTCTCTTTTTTCAGCCTCTATTTCCTCTTTGGTCGGCCCTTTATCAAACACATCCTGGATCTTGACTTTTTCCTGGTATTCACCGGACCTTTTTTTACGGGTTTTGATCAGCTTGGAAAGTCTGTTTAAATTTTCTTTTTTCAGCTGGGTAGAAATTTCTTTGGATTGGGCAGAAACATCCTGCTGAACCCCTTGAACCATCTCGCTGGCTCTTTTTTCAGCATTATCTTGGGTGACTGATACGCCACGGGTCTTCAAAGAGGTTTCAAAACTATCTTTAGCGAGCTCAAGAGTTTTGCGCCCTGAATTTACCTCATGATTCATCTGAAGGACAAAGGCAATAAGATTCATCCCCTGCATGCCCGGAAACATGGAATCCAAAAAACCTGCCATCATAAAAGCTGGCATTTCTGCCTTTAACTCGCCGTTTTCCCGGCTGCTGATATAACCGCTGTTCAATGAACTTTCAATGGCACCTGTAAGGTAGTCATCATTATCCAAACCGATATCTACCAATTCGGAGGTAAAGCTTTCTTTATTGTACCGCTCAGGAGGAAAATCAGTGTATTGCTTTATCTCCCGCTCACGTTCGACAATTATGGTGATACAGGAAATAGTAGCCAGGTTAAAGGACATCATTGCCGAATCGGAATCCACATCAATAAATGCCGTAATTTCTCTGGCAAGGATTTCGTCCAACTGGCTTCTGACAAATTCCTGGCTTTCGTCGCTGCCCGGTACCGGTTCCATATTCCTTATTCTCCTTCTTCGTTAATTTCAGAGATCATGTCTGCAATTTCCGATGCCATCCCACTGCCACTGACTTTACCGGATGCGGGAGCAGAATTCACAGGATCTTCATCGATCTGAGAACCGGGATCGTCATCCAAATTTATGGATTCCAAATCTTCTATATCATCAATATCCTTTGGTTCTGTTTCTTCCCTTTGGGTTGAAATCTCCATGCATTCCCCTTTCCGATTAAAAATCACTGAGAGGGGAACTTTGATTTCAAACTCAAATTTATAGGCGATCTCATTATTGTGAACAATCAAGTTACCGTCTTTATAATCGACATCTTCCTGGACGACAAACCCGTGCTTGTCGAGCAGCATCTGCTCAATGGCATCCCAATCAAGCTCGGCATTGATCGTATCAATAAACTCTTTCTCACTTTCCTGGATGGATTCTGGGTCGGTCAACTTCAATTGGCCACCTCATTTTTTTTAAATTCTGAAATGACATCCCGTGCTGCATCCAGATAGGCCTGGGCTGCCGGGGTTTTGATATCGTAAAGAGCAAGTGGGGTTTTCTTTGCCAGCGACAGGTCTACAGTCTCATCTTCTGGAATTGTTGTATCAAAAATCAACGGTTTTGCATCAGCAAAGGTTCCCGGAGAAACCCCGTTAAAAATTTCATTTTTACCGTTGCAGCGGTTAAACAAAACACCTCCCATTTTCATCTCTATATCGTGGGATTGACGAATGTGTTGCACAGTTTTAAGCAGATCATGAAAGTCTGCAATCCAACCCTGACGCGGCGCCATTGCAGCAACCAACCAGTCTGCGGCTGCTAATGCGGCAACACTTAAGTACCCGAAGGATGATGGTGCGTCCAGGATAATAAAATCATAATCGCCGCGCACATCATTCATAAGCAGACGAAGCAATTTTTCGTTATCTGGCCGCCTGGACAGTTTCAAAGATAAGGGAAAGAGGTTAAGGCCTGCAGGAAGGATATCCAAGCCTGCGAATTCTGTTTTTGAAATGGATTCAAAAACGTTTGCCTTTCCTCCCAGAACAGATGTGAGATCAAATGGATACTCCAGAGATGTCACCCCGGACCATTCTGAAACGCAGCCTTGGGGATCACAGTCAACCAGAAGTACTTTTTTCTCGTAGAGGCTCAGGGAAACCGACAGATTTAAAGCGGTCACACTTTTTCCGGAACCGCCCCGCAGTCCTGAAATTGTCAATACTTTGCTCATATCCGTATATTTTTAGCATATTCATAGAAAATATCAACGCTTAATACTATAAATAGGGCTTTTCACTCCTTTTAGAATTATTATTTCCATTGATTGGCCTTGCGAAACCAAGCCGGTTGAAATAAACGCACGGATGTATCATAATACCCTGGGCTGCAACCAGTGAATACCCGCCATGCCGTAGGACCTTGAACAGGCCTTTTACTTTTGGACTCAAACTTATGGCCCGGCCGGTCAGATTTTCAAAGGAGAAATCCACTTTTGGCCACTGTATCTATTACATTGTCCGGTATCAATCAGGCTGTAGAGAATCTGAACTACAGATCGGGATCTGTTAAAGACAAAGCCATACGTGCAATCCAGGCCCACTATACCTCTGAAGAGAGTATCACGCAACTGCATTCCATAGATACTGATATCCTTATCAAGCAAATTTGGGATGTAGGAGATGATTTTTCTAAAATAAGGTCAAAAAGAAGGAATTTTTCCAGTCTAAAATCCTCTATCAATTCAGACTTAAAAAAGCTGTCTAAAAAGGATCTAAACCCGGAACACCTGACTCTAACCGATGCCAACATCTTTGATATGACCGAAGAGGCAAAAACGAGTCTGCTCCACTCGTTTACAGACGCGGTCAAAACCGGAGATATAGATCTTGCCAAGGCTACGGATATTTTAAAGGCAGTCACAGATTTCTTAGATGACATTGATATTTCAGTTACTCAAGACGAATCCTTAGACATCATCAATGAGATTAAAAAAGTATTAAGCCGCCTGGGCAGCCATATTCTTGACGAAGACGGAGATGGTGAAGGAGCGGTTGAAGAGGTTGATGAAGAATTGCTCGACGACGAAGAGTTAGAAGAAGTCGAGTTGGATGAAGACGAGGATATCGAGGAAATTGAACTCGATGAAGATGAAGACATCGAAGAGATTGAGCTTGACGAAGATGAAGACATTGAGGAGGTAGAACTCGACGATGATGAGGAAATAGAGGAGATTGATGAAGATGACGAAGAACTCCTCGACGAAGACCTGTTAGATGAAGATGAAGTAGAAGAGATAGAGCTGGATGAAGACGAGGATATCGAGGAAATTGAACTCGATGAAGATGAAGACATCGAAGAGATTGAGCTTGACGAGGATGAAGACATTGAGGAGGTAGAACTCGACGATGATGAGGAATTAGAGGAGATTGACGAAGATGAACTTCTCGACGAAGACCTGTTAGAAGAAGATGACTTAGAAGAGATAGAGCTGGATGAAGATGAAGACATCGAAGAAGTTGAGCTTGACGAGGATGAAGACATTGAGGAGGTAGAGCTCGACGATGATGAGGAATTAGAGGAGATTGATGAAGATGACGAAGAACTCCTTGACGAAGACCTTTTAGATGAAGACCTCCTCGATGAGGATGACTTAGAAGAAGTCGAACTGGATGAAGATGAAGATGTCGAAGAAATCGAACTCGATGAGGACGAGGAACTTGATGAAATCGAGGAACTCGACCTAGATGAGGATGAAGAGCTTGAGGAACTGGAACTTGATGAAGATGAAGAATTAGAAGAAATCGATGAACTGGATGAAGAAGAACTTCAGGCCCTTGAGGACTTTAGAAATGCCAGGGAAATGGCAGAGCACTTTGATGACACCCTGGGGGAACGGGAGAAAAAATTCAATGCTTATGTGAAAATACCCGAGGGAATTTATACTATCGGCACTCAAAAGTCATTAAAGGCCAGTCTTGAACTGCAGCAATTTGAAATGCCCCTGGTTTATATGGGCAAATACCCGGTGACCAATGCCTTGTTTGAGATATTCATCGAGCAGACAGGTTATGTCACTACCGCTGAAAAAAAAGGATTTGGCACTGTTTACCATGCCCGCTACCAAAAGAAAGGCAACACAGCGTCTTGGAGAAAACAGGCCGGTTCCCAGGATGTTAAAGGTGCCTGCTGGTACCAACCTACGGGTCCTGGGTCCACACTTCATGAAAAAAGAAACCATCCGGTTGTTCAGGTCAGTGTGGAAGATGCAATAGCATATGCGTCCTGGATAGGACGACGCCTGCCAACCGAAGCAGAATGGGAAGCTGCTGCCCGTACAGATTTGTCTTTGAAGTACCCATGGGGAAACACCTATGATTCTAAAGCGTTAAATATTGAAAAAACAGGACTGTCCGATACAAGTCCTGTGGAACTATATGACAATTGGGCAAATGAATTCGGTATGACAGACATGCTGGGCAATATCATGGAATGGACAGCTGATACTGAGTTCCCTCCATTTAAAACGCGGGATAAACGCAAGTATAATGTGGCCAAAGGTGGTGCATGGAATGCGTCCGAGAGTATCACCATCAGTTCCCGGGGACTTTACACCCAAGAATTCACATCCAACACCATCGGTTTTCGGTGTATTTCAGAACTCTTTCAATAAGGCGTTTAGCATGCATGAACTGGCTGATGCATACATTGAGTTTCTCATCATAGAAAAAGGATTATCCGCCAATAGCGTTCAAGCTTATTCGGCTGATCTGACTTCCTTTTTAACCTATCTGGAACAAAACGAAATTACTGACATATGCCTTGCAGATACAACATCGATATTAGGGTGGCTGGTGCATCTAACACGAAAAGGGTTGTCACCCAAATCCCGGGCCAGACACCTGATTACCATCCGGGGATTTTTTAAATACCTTTCCGGTGAAAAACGCATCAGCACCAACCCGATCAAGGATGTGGACATCCCCAAAGCCGGACAGAGCCTGCCAAAGGTGATTTCTGTGACCGAGGTGGAAATGCTTTTAGAAGCAGCAGATCCGGAAACACCCAAAGGGTTAAGAAATATCGCCATGATGGAAATCATGTATGGCGCAGGGTTGAGGGTATCAGAGCTGATCAATCTGAAAGTTCAGGATGTAAACCTGGATGCAGGGCTCGTGCGGGTAATGGGTAAAGGCGCCAAAGAGCGGATCGTTCCTATTGGGTCAAAAGCCAAGGAAATGACAAGACTGTGGCTTGATACAGGCAGGCCGCGTGCACTCAAGCAGCTGACCAGTGAGTATTTATTTGTGGCAAGGGCCGGTAACCCCATGACCCGGCAGGCATTTTGGAAAATTATAAAAAAACATGCCTCACTTGCCGGGATATCCAAACCGGTAAGTCCCCATACCTTACGCCATTCATTTGCCACCCATCTTCTTGAGGGCGGTGCAGATTTAAGATCTGTCCAGACCATGCTTGGCCACTCGGATATTTCGACGACTCAAATCTATACCCACATATCCAGGGAATACCTGATTAAAATGCATCAAAACTTTCACCCGCGAAATTAACCTGCTCTACCCACTCATGGGTTTAAATTTTAAATCAAAAGAAATTGTGTTATATTACTTCGTAACTTCCATCCAGCCATCTTTTTTAAGGCCGGATTATTACTTTTTACGACATATTTGCAGACACAGGCGTGGCAGATGATAACATCACTTAATCCGAGGTGGCCGACCCTGTTTATAGTCGGGATGGTTCTGTTCTGTTTGGGATGTAAATCCCCGGTGCAGCAACAGAATGCCAGGGCTGACAACAGGATTTATCCGGGACCGTACGGGTTTATTATTACAACCATTGAAAACAAAGATACGGCCCTGCCAATTGACTTTAATCCGATTGAAGCAAAACAATACCGGTCAGGAACTCTGCCTGAAAACCTGAAAGAAAATGCTGTCCTGATTTTTGTATCTGATTTTATTATCCCTGAATCACTTCAGGATCCCCCCCTGTTATTATTTATCCCAAGCACGTCTTATCCCATGGAGATCCGGGTAAACGGATACTTGGTTTTTGCAGGTGGGGACATGACATCCGCAACCCGCCTGGATAAATTTTACGGAGAACGCGAATTTATCTCTCCTAAAATCCTTAACTACAATGGGCCAAACCGTATAACCATACACATCGTCCCAAGACAGTTGAAAAACGCTTTGCCTGAAATTTTCTTCGGCTCCTTTGAAGACATCACATCCAAAACCGTCTGGTACACCATCGGCCAGCACAGCCTGCCCTTTGGATTCTCTTTGCTCAGCTTTTTTTTCTGTTTTACATTTGCCGTCCTATGGGCTGGGAACGGATTTAAAAACCTCAGTCAGTTTTACTTTTCAGTTACCTGCTGTTTTTTAGGGCTAGCATATTGGAACATGTTCTTCACCACACCTTTCGTAAACGGATTATTTTTATTTCAATTGTCAAGGTTCAGCTTTACCGCCTCTCTGATAACAGTACTGTTTTTTATACTTGACTTTATCAGGGCCAAAACCTTGACCAGAACTCCCCTACTCAATCTGTTGGGACTTGCAGCACTTATTGTTATTGGCATCCTTTTTTTCAACCAGCCAAGTAAATCCGAAGTCAAAGAACTGTTCGGGGTGTTCTCAAAATGGCTGATCGGACCGGGACTATTTATTATCCCTTTGATTATGCTTTGGGATTATCTTAGAACCAGGCGACAGGAGTCCATTCTGATTTTAATTGCGTTCTCTATAACTGCAGTTGCAGCATTAAGGGACCTAAAATATGCACAAGAATTTGTTTCTGCAGATGTATGGACTCTGCCTTTAGGTTATATGGCCATGGAAATAGGTATTGTCT
>JAKSAU010001149.1 GCA_022361535.1 Desulfobacterales bacterium | reverse complement strand
TTGATGGTAGTTACTGCCTGTATTGGAATTATGCGGGGTACTTGGGAACGCCGAATCGAAAGCTCTTCCTAGGTCCACGTAGACCGTCTGGTTCCAACAAAACGAGCAATCTTCTTATCACTGATTATTTCGGTTATAATTATTTCCGAACACCGGATGCCTATGTAAGTTGCGAACGTTTTAAATCCGCTAACGTCTTACCGCCAACGGACATCCAGTCTGCGTACTGGACGACGGCACCCGATCCCGAACGTCCCTCGCCGGAGATTCCGGTACATGCAGGGTATACCGATGGCCATGTCGAAGCGTTTTCTTCGATGGAAGTGACACCATTGCGTGTGATCAAAGATCGTGCGGAATTGATCCCCTATGATGATGAGGAATTGGGCCCGGGACAATTCTATCTACCGAAGGGGAAATTCTAAGCCGTTACTTCCCCCCCCCCCTTTTTTGCAATTCATAATCGTTCTATCATGAATGCCATTAAGCGATCGGACTACGCCAGGTTCCAATACCATCCCACCAGTAGGTAATATAATCAGCAGGGACCTTTTTATGTTTTTGGTCATAGGACTCGATCGCCATTTCATGCAAACGCCGCATACATGTAATTCCTCCTAAACGCCAGGCATCAGCACCGATCTCGACGGCACGCATCTCTGCATTTCGGTAGTTCTTCTCATCCGTTTGGAGGAGTTCTACGAGTTCAATCGCTGACGGTTCCAAGACGGGTTGCCAACGTTTACGGTCTTCTTCTTGCTTTTGGGTAATTTGGGTGAGCAATTGCTCACGTCGCCGTTGACGTTCCTCACGCATGGCTTTTTGTTGCTTAAGTCGTTTCTGACGAGATGCTCGAGGTTCAGGAAGCATTGTTTCAATAATCGCAATACCAGGATCTATAATCACCCAGACTAGAAAAGTGGTAGCGAAGGTTCCTAAAGCGATATTCTGAAGATAGTCGACAACATTCACCAACCCAATACTACCTAATAAACCTGCTCCTCCTCCTAAGAGGGGGGCGATCATATAGAAAATCATATAATAATCTGTACTGGTTAAGGGATGCTCAACCTCGCTACTAGCACCTGTATTGACTCCACGAAACAAGGCGAACAGGTATACACTCAGCAACAGCAGGACTATCAAAGCCGAATGCCCAGACAATGAAAAGATGATCCACCAGTGAAATCCCGCTTCGCGTAAAGCCGTGACGAGGATAAATGCGACACATAACACGAACCACAAGGTGCCCACAATATGCATCGTTCGCGTTAAGCGGGGGGATACGCCTGTTCTATTTACATCTTGAGGTACGTTATCCATAACTAGGCCTCTCCTAGCATAAGACTAGAAGTTATAAGAGCTGCCTCCAAAGGTACCACTCTGGCCACCACTGAGATAGTACTGTGTTTGAAATGCTCTAGCTACAGGACGTAAAAATTCCTCTAAGACCATCGCAACCTTAGCCAAAGGCGTAGGGGGAACATACAGAATATCCCCTTCTAAGAGTAAGACGTCCTTTGCCAAGTCACCGCGGATGCGCATATCG
>JAKSAU010001042.1 GCA_022361535.1 Desulfobacterales bacterium | reverse complement strand
CCGACAACCAAAAGGGTCTTTCCCGGTTTGGATCCGAAAATCCGAAACACATGGAGCTCGTTTTCCTCTCCTTCAAAAAAGACAGTGTGGCTTTTCTGACCGGCAAAAGTATCAGATGCAAAACCCTGGACCAGGCATAAAGCGACAACCAGCCACCCAAATCGTTTCCAGAGTATGTCAACTGCTCTCTGCATAAGTATTACTCATTCCCATTAATTTTTATGGTGTTCTCAAATAAAAGTGACGCATCATCTCCGAAAATATAAATTGTGGCATTGGCAAAACTATCCGGAGATGCATGGTTATTGATGGTAAACCTCACTGGTTTAAATCGGGATATAGAAAAATACTGCCCTTTCCTATATGGACTTGGCATACCATTTTCCAAAGAGGCGTTAGGTACGACCACCCAATCGGTTTCCGGCCCGGCTTCCGGTTTAAGAACAGCGAAAATACGTCCGGATATCTCCTTGGAATCCTGGGCAATATTTCGGATATTAAACCTGACCACTAGTTGCTCATTGGATTTCCCCTGGGTAACAGAAAACTTTTCAACAGAAACCACCTGGTTGGGCACTGCTGGTTTCTCTTCCTCCTGAACATTGGGCTTAGTTTCAGTCACTTGTTCTTCGGTTGACTCATCGATTTCCGGGGGGGCGGGTTCGACAGGAGGTTCCTCAGCAGGCGGAGCCTTGGGTTCTTCCTTAACCGATTCGGGTTTAGCCATGATCCCAGCTTGTTTTTCTTTTGCAGGCGGCCCCTGTTTTGACTCCTGAACAGGGGGGGCAAGCTCTGGTTTTTCTCCGGACATGACCAGGCGGGCCATCAGAATTTCCTTATCATTTGTCAAGCGGCTGGTCTTTTTTTCCAAGACAGCAAGTGACTCTTTCAACTGAGTATTCTCACTGCTTGCATTTGAATACAAATAATAAAAGAGAACGGTACCTGCCACACCAATTAAGCTTACAACAGAAAAAATATAAACCAGAACCTTAAGGTAGCCCCCGGATTTGAACTCGCCAAAATCATCAATAACCAGAACTTTTTTCTTTCTGTCTGCTTTATAAGGGGACGGTTTTGCCCGGGCTATTTCCCTTTCCAATTCTCTCGATATATCTTCCATACCCCACCTTTCCTGACTAGTTTCAACTGCTTTCTCCCCTGGGTGGAAAACCCGCTGGATTCATATTTTTGGAGAAAGCTGACCTCATATCCATCCTTTTTCTGTGTTACTTTATAATCTTGCCCTGTCACCGATATATAATCATATTTTTTAGCCAACTGTTTTTTACGTCTAACCCAAGCTTTTTTACTCAACCCCTCAGAATAAAAGTCACTTGCATAAAAGGCTGCATATTCGGCCATATCCTTTGCAGACCAGGCTGCAAGCCACTGCTCAACAGTTTCAACCAGAACCTCATTGGTAGATTCGTCCCGGATCAACTCCCGTGCGGCAGCAACAAGAGGGGTTTCACCTGAAGCGTAGGATTCGGCACGTTTTTGGAACAAGTCTCCTACAATAATTGGCCCATTTTTTCCCTCTTTTATAAATAGCTGGCGCTTTCCAAGATAGCGTTTTTGATCGTCGCCACCACTATCCCCTATAGATAAATTCATATCCGTCAGCACTACGGTCACACCACCCTGAGCGTAAATTCCTGTATTTGACAGCTCAATTCGGGGCGTCTTGCCTGGGTCGTTACTACTTTTACGACGCAAGCCAAGCCAGTCTTCCCACCATGATATTTCCGGCAAGTAGTTTTCATCATAAAATGAAAGATACTTATGGTAACTTCGGGTCCCTAATGATAGAGCCCATTTCTCAAGAAACTTAAGGATACGCTTCTTTTCTTTTTGCAATTTTTTTGCGGAAACATATTCAATCTGTTCCACAATGATAAGTGGGGTGGCATCCAAGTTGATATATTGTGACAATTCCAGAATGTTATTATTCTCAAGGGCTACACACCCATTTGAATCCATAGGTTTAAGCGGTTTGTCAGTACCATGAATCCAAATAGCAGATCCTTGTTTTCCAAGGCGAAGATCCAGTAAATTCGGGTAATCCGACGGGAAGGCCTTTTTGCCATAAATCGGAGTAAGATAACGATCTTCATATTCATCTTTTAAAAAGTAAACCCCTTCGGGAGTCTTTTTATCTCCAGCCTTTGTCTTAGGTCCGGCTACTTCTCCAGTTGAACAGGAAACCTTGAACGACAATTTGACATCCTCTGTGTTCTTGGAATAGACATATAGGGTCTGGGTTTTCTTCTCAACAATAATTGCATGTTCGTTCCCAGGCATCAAAACAAGCGCTTTGGGCAAACGGTCGGTATCCCCCCAACTCACACTGCCAGTCAACAGAGAAATAAAAAAAATGATAATTATGGTACTGACCCTATGTTTCATCTATCTTACAACTTACCCTTCTATTTCAATTTTCAAATGCAGATACGCTGATTCAGAGGCTTTTCGGCCGCTGGATGTTCGAAGCACCAATCCAATCTTCAATAGATAGGGCTCTACCACATCCACCAGAGTATCTGTTTCTTCCTGGAGTGTTGCTGCAATGGCCTCTATGCCGACAGGCCCGCCTCTGTAAAACCGAATAATCGTTTCCAGGTAACTGCGGTCAAGACGTGTCAACCCCAGATCATCAATCCCCTCAAGCTCAAGAGCCTCTTTAACCCCCGTCTCAGTCACCTGGCCCTCGTGTCGGACCATAGCATAATCCCTAACCCGCTTGAGCAGTCTGTTGGCCACCCTTGGGGTTCCCCGTGATCTTTTGGCCAACTCTAATGCACCATCATCGCTGACCTCTGTATCCAGAATCATAGCTGACCGTTTGATAATCACCATCAACTCTTCAACTGAATAAAAATCAAGGGTTCTAAATATACCAAAGCGGTCTCTCAATGGGGCCGACAACAATCCAACCCGGGTGGTAGCACCGATAAGAACAAACTGCTTGAGCCTGTATCTATGGCTTCTGGCATGAATGCCCTTATCAAACACAAAATCCACAGCAAAATCCTCCATGGCCGGATATAAAAATTCTTCAACCACTTTTGGTATCCTGTGGATTTCATCCACAAACAAAATATCCCCTTCTCCCAGGTGGGTTAAAATACCAACCAGGTCCCCCCCTTTTTCCAGAGTCGGCCCTGACGTTACGGTAAGCTCTCTACCCATCTCATTGGCAATAATATGGGAGACTGTTGTCTTGCCTAACCCGGGCGGTCCATGCAACAGGATATGATCCAGGGGTTCCTGTCTCATTTTGGCCGCCTGAATAGCAATTTTTAACGTTTCTACTGCTGCTTTTTGCCCCACGTAATCATCAAACCGGACTGGTCGAAGCGAAACGATCTCAGAAGACTGATCTTCGGTTTGAAGCTGTTCTGATACCACCCCTTTTTTGTCAGATGTATAACTTAGGATATCAGAAGACATGGCTATTGATTCTCCTGGTAAATTTCATCAAACAGATCTTCAGGTGTTTCAATACCGGGATTTCGATCAAAAGCCTCTTTGATCATTCGTTTGGCTGATGACGAAGAATGGCCCAACTGTTCAACCAAAACGTCAGCTACCTGCCTTGCAATATCTTGCTTTTCAACGGAAACAACTTTTACAGGCTCACCTTCGGGTACATCTGTTTGTATATCTGCAAACTCCATGACCTTTCCATTTAGGGTCGCAATAATTTTATCTGCAGTCCGCTTTCCGATCCCGGAAAGCTGAGATAAAAAAGCCGTATCCCGGTCTTCAATTGCCCGGGCCACCTGTCCTACAGGTTTTGTTAACGCCTTGATTGCCTTCATGGGGCCGATGGCTGCCACAGTGATAAACAGCTGAAAAAACTCTTTATCTTCAGGAGCCAAAAAACCTATTAAAACCGGTTTGGGCTGCCGTTCAGTGACATGGTAATAAATGTACAGCCCTATTTTTTCCTGGTTCTCAGATAAATCAATAGACCGGGATAAAGTGATAGGGTCCAATAACACTTCATAACCGATATGTCCGGCCAGTAAGATTATGCCGTCAGTCTCTTTTCGAAGAATCTGTCCTTCAAGATAACCGATCATGTTTAATTCCCATACCTGTACAATCCAGTGAGTGCCAATCCCAACGCATCCGAGGCATGGAAGGGACGAATAGGCTCATGATGCTTCACCAAATGGCGAACGGCACGCTCGACCTGGTACTTGTCTGCGCTCCCATTACCGGAAACTATTTTTTTTACTTCCCTAACTGAAACCTCCCTGATCCTGGCACCTGCCTGGAATGCAGCTAAAATCAGCACTCCCGATACTTTTCCCAACATAATACCCGATCCCGGGTATTTTTCAAGGGAGTAAATATCCTCTATAACGACCAAATCCGGTCGTTGGTCCTTTAAAAAGGTTTTTGTTTTCTGATAGATATGATTCAGTCTGACAGGCGCAGTCTCTCCAGTTTCCGTGGAAATACTGCCAAAAGAATACCCATGAATATCCCGACCCTGCCCCTCGATCACCCCAATACCTGTGCCGGCCAGTCCGGGATCGATACCCACTATTTTCATCATTGCAAAGCAGCAGGCATTAATTCAATTTTTTAAGCTTTTCCCGGGCGTACTGGGCTTCGTTTGAATCGGGATGCCGCTTGATCAGTTCTTTGAGGATTAGCCTGGCATTAGCCTTTTCGCCCAATTCGGCAAAAGCATACCCTTGTTTCAATCTTGCAGCAGCTGTTTTGTTGGAATCAGGATAGGTTTCAAGGACTTTTTGATACTCTAAAATCGCTTTTTCATACCATTTTTCAGCATAGTAGGAATCAGCAATCCAAAACCTTGCGTTATCTGCTTTACCTGAGTCCGGATACTTGTTTATAAAATTTTCAAATTGTATTCTGGCGTTTTCTTTATCACCGTCATCAAACAACTTTTTGGCAAAGTTGTACAACCCTTCTTCCGTATCCTTAGCCACTGGGACAGGTGCTGCTTTCTGGTCAATCGGCTTACCAGGCTGGGAGGGTTCAAATCCCATGTATTTTTCCAGGGCAATAACTTTTTCATAATTTCTGGAGATGGCGTTATCAAGACGGTCAAGCCGTTTATCAAGATCTTCCTGCCTGGCTTGGTCGCTTGTACCGAAACGATGTTGAATTTCTTCAATCTGCCCTTGAATACGGTAGGACTGCTCCTTTAACTGCTGAATCTCGTATTTTACTTCAGCATAGTTTTCCCTTGTAATTTTGGAGGATTCATCCACTTGGGCTCTTAGCTGGTCAAGATCACCCGTTGTATCTTTGTCAAGGGATGCCTGGCGGCTGTTGGCTCTTTCTATGGCTGCCACCCGGCTTTCCAACACACGGTATTGATCTGCCGGTGCTACACAACCAACCAGCCCAACTACTGTTAAAAGGCAGATGTAAAAACAAAAACGTCTCATAGTAAACCCTGATAAATAATAAAATGACGGGCACAACCCGCAATGCCGGTTGTGCCCGGAAGACTTTAACAGGGAGCTTAAAAAGGCTAAGCCCCCCGGGTTGTCATCTCAACTATACTTACTTGATTACAAACTGAGCGCGCCTGTTTTTGCGATACGCTTCTTCTGTCTTTCCGGGATCAAGAGGTTTTTCTTCTCCATAGCTGACCATTGAAAGACGGCTGGAGGATACACCAAGATCCGCCAGGTAATTTTTACAAGCCTGGGCACGGCGTTCACCTAATGCCAAGTTGTATACCGTTGTGCCTCTTTCATCACAATGGCCTTCAATCATGACAGATACCCCAGGATTGGCACTCAACCACTCTGCTTTTTCCTTAAGAATCATTTTTGCCATAGAACTGAGTTCGGCACTGTCATATTCAAAATGGATATTCTGATTGAGGAAACGATTTTTAGCTGCAGCAATTTTGGCTTCTTTTTCTCTGGCCATTTTTTCTTCAAGTTCCTGAGCTTTAATCCGTTCAGCCTCAAGGCGTGCAGCTTCCTCTGCGTCCGCTTTGGTTTTGTCTTCAACAGTAGTGGGTTCGGAAACTACTGTTTTCTGGGCGCAGGAAACCGTCATAAAAAGTCCTGCTACCAGTACTGCCATCATCAGATTCATCCACAAATTTCTTTTCATTACGCCTCCTTGATATAAAAATTAATCAACTAATACCTATCATCAAAACCGGTGGATCCGGACCAGTCAGGCTCACTTTGTTCACCTGGTAAGGTCAGAAGCCGCCGTTGATCAGTTCCTGCAGCAGTCATGACAAAAAGCCTGGAAACACCGCCTTGCCTGTTTGATTTAAATGCGATCAGGCTTCCGTCGGGTGACCAAGTCGGATCTTCATTATCCCCTTGATCCATTGTCAACTGGACCGGCAATCCCGATCCAGAATCAACCGGAATAACAAATATATTAATCTTGTTTTTCTCTATGCCAACATAAGCAATTTTTTTGCCGTCCGGCGACCATGATGGAGAGGTATTGTATTTTCCGGTAAACGTGATGCGGTTCACCTCTCCTGAATCAAGATCCTGGATATAAATCTGCGGGGTTCCCGCTCTGGATGAAGTAAAAGCAATTTTACTGCCGTCCGGAGAAAAGCGTGGAGAAACGTTCACCCCCCAACTCTTGGTAATCCTTTTAATAATTTCTCCCTTTTTGGTCAACAAATATATTTCCTGGCTCCCTGAAAAACTTAGAGTGGCAGCAAGTTTTAGCTGCCCTGGCATCCAGTCAGGAGAAATATTAATTCCATCATAATTAACTATAGCTCCGCGTTTCTCCTTAATATTCTTAATATAGATATCCGGTTTTCCTTTGGCATAAGAGACATAAGCAAGCCATTTACCATCGTGGGACCAGGATGGAGAAAGGGAAATGCTCTTGTGGGTGGTAACCTGTCTGGGATTGAATCCATCGAACTCACAGGTAAAAATTTCCTTGTTTCCTTTCACCGTTGATACAAAGGAAAGCTTGCTGCCAAATACGCCGTAATTGCCAGTCAGAGCTTTAGAAACTTCAGAACAGAACCTGTGGATGATGCCTCGAATTTGAGAAACAGGGGCACTATATATTTTACCTACGACCATCCTGGTGTTAAAGGTATCCATACATCGAAGCTGCATTTTTACCTGACCGCCGACTTCTTCTATTCCGCCGGTAATCAACAATTCCGCACCAATGGCAGTCCAATCTTTAAAATTTATCTGGCCTAATTGAATACCGGACTCTGCCGGATCAGATAAAAAAGCATTTGGATCCATCACCTTTAGATATCCGGTAAAATTAAGACCGTCTTTTAATATTTGCTCAGCCTTCAAACCCGCCTGCACTTCTGCCTCATGGCCTGAAAATGCTTTAAAGCGGGTAACGGCAATAGGTGTTTTATTCAAAAACGGATTGGAAATACTAATATAATCATAGTCTTTGGCCTGTGCCTGTGAAAGAAAAAGACAGACCAGCAAACATCCCAATAATTTGGATTTCCATGAAAACATACGCATATAAATCCTTTTTCTCCTTGTGCACGTCTTAATCTCGAAGATTGGTCTTACTTTAATCCTCTAGGGCTGAATATTAAGCCAAATTCATAGGAAGATAATCCCTTAGGCAATTCAGGTAGGGGATTAGCTCTTTGAATAGCTTTTTTTGCCGACTCATCCAAATACCGGTTCCCGGACCGGGTTTCATATGAGATATCACGGATTTCTCCGCTTTTAAGCACCTTAACTAAAATCGTGACCTCTAGATTCTGGTTCAAACCAGCCATAAGATCATTATAAACCCAATTTTGCTCAATAGCAGATTTAACCAGCATCTGATACAGAGTCAAGGGGCTGGAACCTTTTGTACCCATTCCAGACCCGCTGCCACTGCCTGCGGCATTTCCTTTCCCTGCTTCCTTGGATGCAATAGCCGCCTGAAGACGCTTTAAAGCCTCGTCAATCTGTTCCTGGTTCTTTTTCTCAACCTTTTTGGCTATTTCCTGCCTGGCCTTTTCCAATTCCTTTTTAGGATCTTTTTTGGGCTTGGGCTTTAACTTTTCTGTTTTCTTTTTTTCTACAGGCTTTTCTTTAGGCTTTCTAGCCGCTATCAATTCTTTTATATTTTTTGGCTTGGTCTTTAAGCTGATGTCGGGCTTAATCACAGGTATGGGAGCAGGAGTTTCAACAGGTTGTGAAATCGGCTTTGTATCCAAACTCACTGTGCTGCTGTCTGGTTCAGGCGTCTGTGTCGTTACCGGTTCAGGATCAATCGCTCCACCTATAGGCCCTGGGACAAAAGAGACCAGATCTACTCGTACCACTCTGGGTTTGGGAGCAGTAAATTCAAAATCATGAATCCAAAAAACGGATACAAAGAAAACAACATGCACTGCCAGTGACAAAATGCAAAACAAGACAAACCGTTTAGGATCATATCCTTGAGGGCCGCCTGTAAAACGGCGTCTGTTTTCAATCTGAGAACGGATACCCATTTGAATCGATCAGCTGGCTTCTTTTTCATCTTCAGGCAAGGTGATCATACCCAGGCTTTCAACACCTGCCTTTTTAATCTGTGACATTACATTAACAACGACACCGTAGGGTACTTTTTTATCGGCTTTCAGGTAGACATTCTTTTTATCCAGATTCTCCATGACTGCATCCAGCTTTTCCGATAGAAAAGCCACACTGACTTCAAGATCATTTATGTACACTTTCATGTCGTTATCAATGGAAACGATCAAATTCTCTTCATCCGTGGGAAGCGCTTCCGATGTTGCTGTTGGCAATTCCACATCCAGACCCTGGACCATCATTGGAGCTGTCACCATAAAGATAATTAGCAGAACCAGCATAACATCCACAAAGGGCGTCACATTGATATCAGACATAAATTGGTCGTTACCTGATCCCAGTTGCATTACGCCTCCATTTTCTTTTGGATATCGCGTTCGATTATATTCAGTAAATCTGCTGAAAAGCTTTGAAGTTCGGAGTCCAGGACACGGATCCGGTCTGTAAAATAATTATAGGCAATGACAGATGGAATAGCTACAGCAAGACCTGCAGCGGTTGCCACCAAAGCCTCTGAAATACCGGGTGCCACAACGGCAAGGCTAGCAGATCCGGAAAGCCCGATGCCCTGAAAGGTATTCATAATACCCCATACCGTACCGAACAGACCGATAAAAGGTGCCGTATTTCCGGCTGTCGCAAGAAAAGGCACCAACTGCGTCAACCGCCTGTTTTCAACATTGATGGCCCTTCGCAGGGTGCGTTTCACACTGCCCATGGCCTGAAAGTAAGTTGTTTCTGTCTTATTAAGCGTCTGTCCCTCTTTGCTTTCTGACCTGGCCACTTCCATGTAGGCGGTGATAAATATCCGTGCTACAGGACTGGAGCGTAATGCTTTGGCCTTAGTAAATGCATCGGCCAGTGTGCGGCATTGCCAAAACACTTCAGTAAAGTCAGCAGACTCCTTAAATGCATTTCTGATATAGCGAAATTTTATAAATACTATGGCCCATGATATGATGGAAAAAAACAGGAGCAGCAGCATGACAAATTTTACAACTGGACCTGCATCATTTAGCATGTACAGCAGGCCGACTGATTCCGCGGTCATAAGTCCTCTCTTGATCTATGTTAATCACGCTGGCAAACATACCAGATAACAATCAATAAATCTACGTATATGAGCAGCTAAGGCAAGTCAAGACCAACATTTAATAAAATTTTTATGTAAAAAATTCCTTAATGCTTCCAAATTCACTAAAAAAACTTCAAAATTAAATTCATCACTCTCTAAACAAATTCCATTTCTCTGTAATTTACATATAAGACGGCAACATTATAAACTTAAAAGAACACAATAAAAAAAGCCCCCCTGTCATACAACAGAGGGGCTTTGTGTCATTTAATCATGCGAACAAATGACGCGAAGGCATATTATCATGCACTTACATCATTCCGGGCATTCCGCCCATTCCGCCGCCAGGCATTCCGCCAGGCATTGCAGCGCCAGCATTTTCTTCGGGAATTTCAGCGATCATAGCTTCAGTAGTCAGCATTACAGATGCAACAGAGGCTGCATTCTGGAGGGCAAAACGAACCACTTTTTTAGGATCGATAACACCCGCTTCAATGAGATCCTGGTATTCATCAATTCTGGCATTATAACCGAAAGCGCCTTCGCCTTCCTTAACCTTGTTGATAACAACAGAACCTTCAACACCAGCATTGTCAGCAATCTTACGCAGGGGCCATTCAATGGCTTTAGCAATAACTTCAACACCCAGTTTTTCTTCGCCGTCAACGTCCAGTTCACCAAGGTTTGCAATGCTTCTGACAAGAGCAACACCACCGCCAGGCACGATGCCTTCTTCAACAGCAGCGCGGGTAGCGTTCAGAGCGTCTTCAACGCGGGCTTTCTTTTCTTTCATTTCAGTTTCAGTGGCAGCACCAACATTAATCACAGCAACACCGCCAACCAGCTTGGCAAGACGTTCCTGGAGTTTTTCACGATCATAGTCAGAAGAAGTTTCATCAATCTGGGCACGAATCTGTTTTACGCGGCCTTCAAGGGCTTCTCTTGCACCGGCACCGTCAACGATTGTGGTGTTGTCTTTGTCGATGGTGATGGATTTGGCCTGGCCAAGATCCTGGAGAGCAATGTTCTCAAGTTTGATTCCGATATCTTCGGAAACAACCTGACCGCCTGTAAGGATGGCGATATCTTCGAGCATGGCTTTTCTTCTGTCACCGAAGCCGGGAGCTTTAACAGCAGCAACGTTCAGAGTGCCGCGCAGCTTGTTGACAACCAGTGTTGCCAGTGCTTCGCCTTCAACGTCTTCGGCAATGATTACAAGCGGTTTACCGGTTTTGGCAATTTCTTCGAGAACCGGAAGCAGATCTTTCATGGAAGATACTTTTTTGTCGCAAATAAGGACAAAGGGGCTTTCCAATGCAGCTACCATTTTTTCAGTGTCAGTAGCAAAGTAAGGAGACAGGTAACCGCGGTCAAACTGCATACCTTCTACAACGTCCAGAGTGGTATCCATGGATTTGGCTTCTTCAACAGTGATAACACCTTCTTTACCAACTTTGTCCATGGCTTCGGCAATAATGTTACCAATGGTTTCATCATTGTTAGCGGAAATGGTACCAACCTGGGCAATTTCGTTCTGGTCTTTAGTGGGTTTGGCAAGGCCTTCAAGGCTTTCAACGATTTTTGCAACAGCCTTGTCAATACCTCTTTTGATTCCCATGGGGTTGTTACCTGCAACTACCAGTTTCTGGCCTTCTTCATAGATAGCACGCGCAAGAACTGTTGCGGTAGTAGTACCGTCACCAGCCATATCAGAAGTTTTGGAAGATACTTCTTTAACCATCTGAGCGCCCATGTTTTCAAATTTGTCTTCAAGATCGATTTCTTTGGCAACAGTCACGCCATCTTTGGTGACATTGGGGGAACCCCAGGATTTTTCAATAACAACGTTTCTGCCTTTAGGACCAAGGGTAACGACTACGGCATCGGCAAGAGCCTGAACACCTTTGAGCATTGCTTCACGTGCTTTGGCATCGTATTTAATTTCTTTAGCCATTGTATATAATCTCCATTATTTCTTTATATAGTTAATTCTAAGCTATCTGGATCTTCTTCGATGATTTTTTAAACTAATCAACAATACCCAGAACATCGTCCTGGCGCATGATCAGATAATCAATACCATCAATTTTCACTTCAGTGCCACCGTATTTGCTGAACAATACGCGATCACCGACTTTTACATCCATGGGAAGCAATTTTCCGTCTTCGCCCATGCGGCCGTTACCAGTTGCAACAACCTTACCTTCGGCAGGTTTTTCTTTTGCAGTATCCGGAATAATGATACCGCCTTTGGTCTTTTCATCTTCTTCAACACGTTCAACCATAATTCTGTCGCTCAGTGGTCTGAAACTCATGATACAATTCTCCTTTACGTATTAATGTTGGTTCTTTAAAATTTCTTATTGAGTTATATTCAACTTCTTTTATGAGGCATTACGACTTTTTGGCATCGCCTTTTTTTGAAGTTGTCTTTTCTGATTTAGTGGCAGACTTATCTTTGGACTGGGTGCCGGATTTGGACCCGCCGTAATCCGTGACATACCAACCGGAGCCTTTAAGATGGAAAGAGCTTTGGGATATCAATTTTTTAAGATTTCCTTTACACTCGGGGCAAGTCTCAAGGGGGGGCTCTGAAATTTTTTGAAACGCTTCTTCGATATGTCCGCACGCCTTACACTGGTACTCGTAAACTGGCATCTGTCTTTTTTCCTTCTCCTTAATTTTGCATCCGCTTGTACAGCGGGGCTACTGCTTGAAAAAACAAAACTAAAATAATAAGTCTTTCACCCTTGTCAAGGCAGGTTCTCCAAAATTTTTAGCCATGTGACCCCCCTTTCAGAATCAATGCCATTCCTTATAAAATTCAATCACTTCCGGCACACCCACAACAGTAGCCGACGATATAATACTGTGGGTTAAAGCATGGACTTTTTTTTCCTCCTCCAATGTCACATCTGCCTCAGACGTATTCTCATACCGGTGCTCAAACCTGGAAAACCTCACCACATGAACCAATTCATGAATCAATATATATAAAAGGAAAGCTGACAGTCTAATGCCGGGTGTTTGGGATATTACACCAAGAATCGCCGGGTCCTGGAGACAGACATGGTAAAGACTGAATGACGAAGAACCCAATGGTGCACCCTGCTTTCGGCCTTCATACTTTAGCACCTGGGCAAAAGGTCCCTCAACCCGTTCATGGGGAGCTAACTGAGCTGCAGTCTTGATGTCATACCGATTTTTCAACCATTGGGACTCGGAAAGTTTAAAATAGTTATTGACCTGTTCTTCTGCTCTGAACACAGCCTTAGCTACTTTTTCCAGTTCTGCTGTGTTAAAAAATCTGGATGCCATTTACTACCCTACTCCGCCTAATAAAAGAATGGACATTTGCCTGAAAATTATGCTATAGTAACAATTTAGCAAATAAAGAAACAGAATCAATATACTTAAAGGAGGTGATTTTTTTGGGTAGCGTTATCAAGAAGAGAAGAAAAAAGATGCGTAAGCATAAACACAGAAAGCTCCTTGCCAAGACCAGACATCAGAGAAAGAAAAAATAGATTTTGATCAAATAGGATCAAGAAAAACCTATTATCTTTTTCTTATCTCATGGGGAGTATTGAGTTGCACAAGATCAACTCAATACTCATATCCCATTATTTTGTTCTACTCAACACTCCCCTTAAAATACTTCATCAGTTCAGAGTCTGTCGACAAAACCATTGTGCTGTCTTTTTCAAGGGTTTCCTTATACAGTTCCATGGTTTTCAGGAATGCATAGAATTCTGGATCCTGACCATAGGCTTGGGCATATATACCGGTTGCCTCGGCATCAGCCTCACCTTTAATGGTCTGCGCCTTTTTATAGGCCTCAGACTTGATCACCTGAAGTTCTTTTTCCTTGTCACCGCGTATCTTACTGGCCTCTCCCCGGCCCTCTGCCCGGAACTTCTCAGCAATCTGCCGCCTTTCAGCGATCATCCGGTCATAAACCGAACGACGGACCGAATCGATATAGTTGATACTTTTTATTTTTACATCCACCACTTCGATGCCAAAGGCGGTTAGTTTTTCCCTGGCCTGCTCCTCAATCCGTTTTGCAATTTGATCCCTTCCCAGATCCACATTATACCGCACCATCCGTCCGGGAGCTTCCTCTACCGGAGCCTCATCTCCATCTGCCGGTGCTGTGGCATTGGGATTGATGACCTCAAATGTGTCCATGGGCCGGTCTGTATTTCTTACACTTTCTACCAAAGGATAAGAACTCACAAGGTTTTTAACGGCAGCATCAATGATATCACTGATCCGCCCCAATGCTGAAAATTCATTGTTTACAGCCTGAAAGAAGAGCACCGGATCGCTGATCCGCCAGCGGGCAATTGTATCCACCCAGATATAGGTTTTATCTTCAGTGGGTATCTGACCTGGATCGCCGTCCCACTCCAAAAGATTCTTGGCAAAATAATTGGCCTTATGTATGAACGGTATCTTAAACCGAAGGCCGGGTGTCTGTTTGGGCTCTCCCACTATCCGGCCAAACTGGGTAATCACCACCTGTTCTGTTTCATCCACTACATATGCGGCCTCAAACACCAAAATGGCAGCAACCAGAAGGCCAACCACTATCCCTCCGACAAATACATTGTTTTTCATTATTGCTCTCCTTTCTGAATCAATCTGTCCTGGGGTAAATTGGACACGTTGCCTCCCATGTTCAGAAAGGGAAGAAGATTCTTCTGGTCCGAATCAATGATGAATTTATTTCCTACATTGGGCAGGACATCCAGCATAGCCTCAAGATACATCCGTTTTTTAGTGACGTCCTTTGCCTGGACATAGGCACTGTAGACCGCCTTGAACTTAGTCGCATCACCCTGGGCTCTGTTGACCCGGTCAATGGCATACCCTTCGGCATCCTTGACCAATCGCTGGGCTTCACCCCGGGCAAGGGGGACGGCTTTATTGTATTCTTCCCGGGCTTTGTAGATGGTCTGTTCCTTCTCCTGAATTGCCTGGTTGACTTCATTAAACGAGGCCTGGACAGGCTCTGGCACATTCGTCCGTTTCATTTCAATACCCACAATAGTAATGCCGGCCCTGGCATCATTCATTTCCTTTTGGAGCATCTCTCTTGCGGCATCTGCCACCTCTTCCCGGCGGGTAATCACTTCATTGATACTCCGGTCTCCTACAACGGTTCGCATAGTGGCTTCAGACATGTGCCTGAGCAAAGAATTGACATCCTTTACATTAAACAGGTAGGCTTTTGGGTCGGACCGCCGGTACTGAACGATCCAGGGAACCACAGCCACATTCAGGTCACCGGTAAGCATCAGGGAGGATTCCTGGCGCGCTGAATCCGCTGATGATCGTATCCGGCGGGTATCGCCGCTCACTCGGGACCCGAATTCCATTCTCTCCACCTTTCGAACGTTGACTTTGGTCACTTTTTCAATGCCGTTGGGCAACTTGAAGTTCAGACCCGGCTGTACAAGGCGGTTATATTCCCCAAACCGCTGAATAACCCCCACTTCACTGGGTTGAATACTGAACACCATAGAGGCACCCAGGTACAGAACCAGGAGCACAATGCCCACAAAAAAGATACCAGGGAACTTAAACCCCCTGAATTTATTCACCAAGTCGTCAAACTGGGGCGGCTTGGGCATACCAGGCCCCCCTCCTTGCCTTTGTTCATACTTTTGCTGGTTTTCCCTAAGCTTTTCCCAATCCCAATTCATAAATACTTTCCTATACTGAGCGTCCTTTACAGCAGTTATTTGTTTATTGATTTCTTTGAATCATTTTGAAGGCAAAATATGACTTTATTTATAATTATCAAGACCAAAAGGCAATATTTATTTAGGTCAACCTCCTGTAGTTCTAAGCCTATCCTCCCTTTTGCCGCTTTCAATTTTTAGGGTATATTCCCAATCCGTTCTATGGTATGACATAAAAAACGGTAAAAATCATCATCCCGTATCTTTTAAGGAAAACGTCTTGGACAAAAACGACAATAACGGCAAACTGATCCATATCAGTGACATCTTAACTCGCACCCTTGGGAAATACAGGCCGGCCATGGATACGGAAATGACACGGATATGGGACCTCTGGGACGCTGCCGTCGGCAGTCCCATTGCTATGAATGCCAAACCAGACGCATTTAAAGATGGAGTGTTGTCAGTTAATGTTTCCAGTTCAGCTTGGATCCATCAACTCAAATTCCTTGAAAAAGAAATGATCTCTAACCTGAACAACCATCTGGACGCCCCCCTAATTAACCGGATCCGTTTTAAAATTGGAAAAATTCACAGCTGAGTCCCTGCTTGATGGAAAAGTCTGTCTCTTCCAGCCTAAAACCGGCTATCGATACAGCATAGACCCCATTCTACTTTGTGATCAGATTCCGCCCCTGGATCCTGGTTCAAGGGTTCTTGATATTGGTTGTGGCTGCGGTATCATGCCACTATTACTTGGGTTCAACCACCCGGAAACCACCATTTTAGGCATCGAAATTCAAAAAGAACTTGCAGAACTTGCCCAAAAGAATGTCACTGAGAATGCCATTGATAATCGAATATCAATTATTAACAAAGACATTGCAGATGTTTCTCTTGCGGACATCAAAGACTGTGTGGATTTAGTGATCTCAAATCCACCTTATAAAAAGGTAAATACAGGCCGCTTGAACCCTGATCCTCAAAAAGCGATTGCCCGACATGAAGTTAAACTAAACATCCAGACAGTTTTTACCAAAGCAGATGAATTGCTTTGCCCCGGCGGCAGAATCATGATCATCCTACCGGCTGAACGCCTTTTTGACATAGGGCGGGCTCTGGCAATAACATCAATTTGTGCAGAGTGGATCCAGTTTGTTCATACCGCAAAAGACAGAGATGCAAAGCGGGTCATTTTTTCTGGTCTTAAAAATAAAAAGTCGCCTTACCGAGTTCTTCCTCCTCTTTTCTTGGACACGCAAAATCGAGCATCATAAATAATGGTTTCCAATTCAATAATCCTTGACACACATCCAAAAAGATACTATCTTGCCTTGGTCGTTTGGAGAGGTGACCGAGCTGGCTGAAGGTGCACGCCTGGAAAGCGTGTGTATCCTAACCGGGTACCGCGGGTTCGAATCCCGCCCT
>JAKSAU010000325.1 GCA_022361535.1 Desulfobacterales bacterium | reverse complement strand
TAAAACTTGCCTGGGGATTATCAAGCACAATCCTCTGGCTGTAACGTTTTGCATCGACAACCCCCCGCACCGTGTTTACAACCTTTCCGAAAGCCTCTACAGTTTCGTATTCATTGGCCAGGTCGAGCCTTAGATTAATGTATCTTGCCTGATTTCCCGTATTCATTGCCAAAACACCTTTTCCGCTACCTTGTTCGCTTCCGGTGGACATCCGGTTGTGATTATTCCGGCTCCAGTTGGTCAATGTCCTTCCAACCACATCCCCCACTTCTTTTTCAACAGTGGCGATGGCTTCATCAAAATCCCTTTTAGTGACTTTAAAAGTCTTCATTACATTTGCACCCAAAGACCGGCCGCCACTGTCATACCCTTTTCCGTCAACCAGAGCATTGGCTTTGTAATATCCGTCGGAGGTTCTCTTTGCCTTCACCCTCAACCAAACAATATACACCGCATCCGTCCCATATCGCTGGCACATATTCGTTGACACCAGCATAGAATCTTCCTTGGCTCTTTCCATTACCCGGTTCAGCTCTTTTTCGGAAGAATCCTTTGCAAAGGGGTCGATCACCTCAAATGAGCCGTGCCTCACAAGATGGTTTTCAATAAACCCGGATAATCTTCTGTAGTGCAGTCCCAGGTTGCTCCGTCCCGTGCTTGCCTCGTTTCCTTCTTCCACGTAAAACGGAAGCACAACGATTCTGGTTCTTAATTTTGCCTGGGCTGTTAGTGCGCCGGATAACAGAAAACAAAGGGTTAAACAAAAAATCAATCCTGCTTTCTTCTCTCTCAACTGTATCATCTTAACTTCTCCTTTAAAATAATGAGTTCATTTCTTAGCACTTTCTTTCTAATGCTACACATCGAGCAAAATCTTGTTTTTTCAAGTTTAAAAACACGGTGACCGCGATGAATTAAGAATTGAAAAAAGAACAAAGAACCTTAATTCATTATCCATCAAAACCGATTATCTCAACGCTGCTTTTGAGGTTAATCAATCAAACCCGGCAAAAAATTTAACGGTCAGATGCTCTAAAGATTTGGGAATAATCTCAAACCGGGTGATGCCTTCCTCCATAAGGCTTTTTTCCATCCAGAGTGTCATTTCTTCCATTTTTTGAAACCGTTTGTTTTTTACAGTGATCTCATAACAGATACATGTCCCGTAAGTGTCACAGTTGTTAACGTTTCGATTGACAGCAACGGCACCAGGATATTGTGTGAGAATAGGGTAAAATTTTTTTTCAATACTTTTCTTGAAATCCATAAAGCACAGGTCAATAGTTTTATCTGAGACGGAATGGGTTTCAAGCCTTATCCCGTCTTTGGAAGTCTTTTCCAAGGGGACAGAAGCCTTTATCACGGCGTTGTCAAAGAAGACATATGCTTGCGTTTCTTTGCCGGGCAGATACCGCTTGTCTACTTTGTATCGGGGTGTAATCCAGACCTGATAGAGCCCCTTATGGATCTCGTGAACACTTGCCAGAACTCTGATATTGGCAATGTACGGGTCATCTGTCACCGTCACTTTTCTATAACTTGCAATATAGTTGTCAATGAGACCAAAAGCATTGTCAAAATACCTTATACGTTCGGGGTTCTGCCTCTCAACATGGATAACGGCCTCGTCCAGATCCATATTGGTAAACAGACAACTCAAGTTCCTGGAAACATATGCCGCCATGAGATCCGCTTGGTTCTCATTAAAGGGAAGCGGTCTTAGACCCAGCAAATAGTCGTCAGGCTTCTTTTTTGACAGGGCCTTCTCCTGCAAGGATGATGCACGGCCCTGCCAGGAAATGCCAAAACCTGTGATCCATCTTTTCTCAGCAATATCCAAGGCCCGGATTTTAACGTGGAGATCTCCGTCTAGTTTGGAGAAAAAAGCGTCTATACCCACATAGATGGTTTCCTTTTCTACCCGTGTGCAGTGCACCGGCTTCACTTGGGTGTGATGCTCCCAGGGTTCTGCGGACGGTCGCCAGATCAAGCCGATACCGGGTTTTGCTAAAAGTCCGTCGGTGATGGTATCCCGGATCTGCATGGTCAGGCCATCAATTTGGGCCTCTACATTGTCCCGTTTCATACTCACCAATAGAAATGGTTGGCCTTTGAATCTTGGATTGTCACCCAGTTCCCTGATCAGGTAAGGTACGGCTTCACTATCCACCCATTGCTCAAGTGAAAGTTTCTCTCCCTGGAGGCCTGAATGGGATTTACCCATGGTTGCACATCCCGAAACCAAAAGGGTGGCCACACAACAAAACAAAATTGCAAATCTTAACATGGTACGTGACTCCTTTACTGAAACGCTTTGTTTAAATTTAAACTGTATCCCAGTTCTTTCATATGTTTAAAACATGTCTCCTGTTCCGCCTTGGTATCGGTAATTAGGACAACGTAGGTTTCCCCAAGAGAAGTTCTAAACCAGTCCAACCTCAGATCCGGTGCCCTTTCATTAAAATAAGCCATGAAATCTCTGGCCCTGAAAGGGTTGTGAAAACGGATCACAGGGGTCTTTGTACCTGGGAAATATTTTTGCCGCCCAAGGGGCACGGATCTAGCATTGGCAGCGCCTGCCATCACCTTTTGAAGGTGGTGATAAATATAGCCACTGTACCATATGGCACCTTGTGGGATGAGAGCTCCCTTTTTGCGTGAGATTCGCCCCGGGCCGTAATTGTAAGCTGCCAGGGCCCGATGCAGGTCTCCGTGGTATCGATTCAGCATCATGCGGATATACTTGGCCCCGGCCTTGATATTTCTACAGGGTTCGTAGAGCTGACTCAGGGAGGTAAATCCGAGGTCCCGGGCAGTACCCGGCCACTGGATTTGCATGATACCGTAACAGGATTTTGAGGACTTTGACCTGGGATTGAAGTCGGACTCTCCCCGGGCAATGGCCAGCAACAGAGTCATGGGAAGATCATATTCTTTGGCTGCCTGCCTGAAGCAGGTTTCAAAGGGATATTCCCTGACCGGTTCCAGAAAGGCTTTATCACTAAGATAGCTTTTCCAGGCCCGAGAATAGTCTAATTTCTGGATTTTGAGCCGGGCACTGGCCTCTCCCGGAATCCAGAAAACCAAAAATCCTAGAAAAAGCCAAACCGCTGCCATGCAAATAGAAACTCCCATAGGTCTCCTTTTCGAATTATTCAAGGCTCACCCTTCGCCGGGAATCGATAACAAGATCTCCACCCTTTTTCCCCTGCATTAACCGACCGAACTGGGCAGTGATTTCAGAGGTCAGTGTTACCCCGTATACCAGCTCTGCCTTCCCAAAAGCAGCCACGACCTTTCTGCCGGCCAGGATAATCTTTTCCGGAACTGTGGAACGGACCATTGTGTAAAGCGTGGCCGGTGCCTTTGCAGAAACAAATGAGACACTTCCCGAAGGATGGACCAAAAGCAACCAGGCCCTTTCTCCAGATAGCATGAAAAATTGAACTGTTTTCCCCTGTTTTAGAAGGTGCATAAGGTCTTGATTGGATTTAAAACCCAGGGAAAATCCCTCTTTCTTATCATGCGCCTGTACCGGTGCTTTTTGGGAGGCTGTTCCAACCGGGTCCTGGGATACTGCAGATTTGACAGGCGGCTTTGGTTCAGCGGCAGGATTTTTCAACTCTTTCTTCCCGGCCTCAAGAGCCGCTTTTTGTTTTTCCAGGACGGCAACCGTCTGTTTCATTTTTTCAAGGGTTTTTTCCATCATTCCTAAACGATCCTTTCCCTTTGCAATCAACTGGGATGTCCGGTCCAGGATTCCTTTTTCTTTCGCAAGTTTTTTTTTGGCTTCTAAGGTAAGGGAATGGATTTTTTTTTTCTGGGCTTTTGCCTCATGAACAAGATCGTTTACCACGGAAAATAACCGTTTCGTCTCTTCGAGGTTTTTTTCTTTTTCTTTGGCGATCCTGTCTAAGGTTTCAACCCGGGTCGGTTTTTTTTTCAATGCCCTGGCAGTCTCCTTTAATATTTCTTCTTTGGTGGCAACTTCGGCTTTCAGGGACATCAGGACCTGATTCAACATATCCGCCTTTTGCTCCAGTTGACTGACCTGTTGTTCAAGTAATTGTTTGCTGTGAATCTTGGGTTTAATTATTGTTTCGCTTACCGGCAGGGATTGCACCAAGGCAAAAATGATCATTAAACACAGGCAGATGATGGCAAAAAAACGCATAATATCAGTTTGAAGCACTTCGGATTCACTTCCTGCCGCATTTCGACCCCTTTGCCGCATGGAGATCATGACGATGCCCCCCTGTTTTTTTCATGGAGAAGCAGGGCAATGTTGTCCAGTCGCTCAAGCACTTTACCGGCCTGGGATTCGGCCTGGGTATCCATGAAAGTGGCTAACCTCAGGCCGGTGGTCCAGGATTTGATGATGCGCATAATGTACCCGCCGATCCCCCCTGCAATGGTTGTGGACAGGGACAAAAGAATGCCGCCCTCCACCAGTTGGGTCAGGATATAAAAGGCCCCTTTTTGGGCCGCAGTTTCTGCATCCATATTGCCCAGTGAGGCCAAAAGAGCGTTCCGCATACCAATGGCAGTCCAGATAACCCCGACACCGAAAAAGAGAGTGGTCAGCAAATCGATCTTCTCTTCAAGTGCAAAGACCTCCCTTGAAAGAGGGGTTTCAGTCTTAAGAACAAGGTGTAATTTTCTCAAATAGGCAGTGTAGGCAATAAAAATCAGGATAAAAGGGATGAGGGAGAACCCCAGATTTTCGTAACACCACCGTAGCATCGAAATAAGCGAGGTACCGTTTGCCGAGCTTACAGTGATTATCCCTGCCATGTTGAGAATGTAAAGGGAGGCAGCGGTGAAAACGATGCCGGCTCCTGCTCCTGTTGCATAGGAAATGAGCTTTCCGGTGTTTTGTTTCCCTTTCATTCTAATGCGCCTTTCTTTTATTCCTCATAACAGGCACTGCATGTGGCTTCCAGAATCAAATCTATGTTTTGTAGATCCTGGCTGGCTTTGGCAAAAGTTGCTTTGTCCGAACAAACCTTCAGCAGTCCCTGTTCCTTTTTCTTGAGTTCGTCCGTGCAGTCTGCCAGGATGATCTCCAAACGCGGGCAGAGGCTGCAGGTCCGATAGTCATCAGGAAGAGAGACAAAACGGTGGGAAAAATAGGCCGTGTAGAGTTCCGAGGCCTGCTTAGAGCTGATGATTCCCTCTCCCTTGGCCCACATCAATAAGTCACTGAATTTTTTCTTGTTTTCAATGCCTGGATCTCCTTTGCAAATAGTGAGGAGGGATTGAAACACCGTGTCAAATTGATATCTGCAGTCCGGCCTGGACAGGGTTGTCCGTGCCGTTTCAAACGCCTCGTTCACAAGGTTTCCGGACGGTATGGGGCAATCGGTCACCGGTTTCGGCTTGGTCTGGACACAGCCGGTGGCAAGGGTGGAGAATGCCAAAGTAATGACGATCAGCTTAAATAAGAGAGTTGTGCTTTTTTTCATTTTATATCTCCTTGTATTGGGGAACAAATATTGTAATCTGGTAAACGCCATATCCTTTAATCCATCTCAAGCGGACTTTTGAACTGCCCGGCTCCAACGTCTTCAGCCGATGGGAGAAGTCCACTGGAATCTTCAGGTTCGCCGAAAATAACGGTTTTAACAGCATCCACGGTGGACAACATTTCCGGTGTTAACGTACCGTACATTTGCCCCAGCTTAATCACAGCCTGCTGTTGGGTGATTTCTGCCTCCATCAAGTCAATCATGGCCAACACTTCACGGCTGTCCAGGTATATTTCCGCTGCCAGGGTCGCCAGGGTATTTTTGCTGCCGGAACTGATCATTTCATGGTATTTGGCAAACCGGCTGGACAGAGAATACCGGCCTTTGATGACTTTGGGTTTAGCTTTTTTAGAAAGAAGCGTCTGGATACCATAAGGTGTCGTTTTCCTGCCCAGTTCCTGCCTCAAATTTTTCCCGATCCCTTGGTTTGTTGCCATGACTGCTTGTTTCATCTCCGGGAGATTTTCCTGCATGATGGACAACATTTCCGAATACTTGCTGCTGATTTGCTTTGCAATTTCATCACATCCGGGATCGTCAGACCCCTGGCATCCGGTTTCATTGTAAAGACGAGACTGTGCTTCCATTTCACCGATTACGGATTTAAGACTTTCTTCCATGGCCCCGGCTACCGCTCCGGTGTTGCTGAGATATTCGGTGACATCGCTGGGGAAAAGGTTTAACTTTGGTGTGATTCCGGCCTGGATCTGGCTTACCGTCAGGGTTGCCAGACAAAATGCAGCTGTGACAATCTTCAGAAGACAGCTGGGTATCGATTTTCTGGTCATTTGATTTCTCCTCGCTTATGTGTTTGTTATTAAGTACAGGATTAGAGTTTCAAACCTGTTTTTTGAATCAGTGCGGTTTTGACCGCCTGGTCCGCTTCATCCTTGTAAAGATAATAGACCTGATATTTTCCCACCTCTGTTTTTTTCACCCGGCAGTCAACCCCGCTCTCAGCAGAGATATGACCGGCGAATTTTTCTGCTTTTGATTTCAGGGAAAAAGGTTTCCAAAAAAAATGTTTTTTTAGACCGATATTCTCCGATTCAATTATGGATTCGGTGCCCCCGACCGTTTCTTTTAAATCATTAGCTATCAAGGAAAAAGAAGGGATATCAGGATCTGTTCCCGCGTGAGCAGTCAACACCGAAGAGATCCTGTTTTGAGTTTCCTGAACTGTGGTATTTTTTTCTTCTGAAGGGTTTTCCCCGGCAGTTCTTCTATCTACATTGCTTTTCGGCATTTGATCCGGTAATTTTTTTGTAATCGGCGTTTCAGCCGGCTTTTTGGTTTTGGCAGTTTCCAGGATTTTCCCGGATGCCAGAATTTTATGTTCCGCAGGCTCTTTGATATTAACATTCTCGTTTAAGGCGACAGCAAGTTGAATGGGTTTAGACACCATGGTTTTTTTTTCAATTTCCTTACTCTGAAGTATCCACCATAGGCTGATGACCACTGCTGCGCCGGTGATAAATCCTATGCCCAATCTGATATTCATTTCATAACTCCTTTATCTTTTCCGCCTTATTGTTCGTTTCGAACAAGATCTTGAGTTTTCTAAAAAGAAAATGAATTTCCTGTTCAATTGGCGGTAAAAAAGCGAAACGGATTCATGGGATTATTCAAAGATTTTTTCCAGAGGCTTGGCTGGTTCGCTCAGTCCCTGATCGAGTGATGCTTGAAACAATTTCTCATAACCGAACAGAACCATGGCTGCTGTAGAAAGCAACAAAATAACGAGCAGGACAGCACGCTTGATCTTGGTCCAGTTCCGGGATTTTTTCCCGGAAAGAATATCCATGAATTCAGACACATCAGACACGGCAAACATCTTGATTTTTTTTTTATTGATTATGTAAATGGTTGATTTTGGAATGTTGTCAAAATTGTCTTTGGGAAAAAACAGATAATCGCCTTCTTTTAAAAGTGTTATCGAGGTTTCAATTTTGGTTTTTATACCATTGACCCTAGCGATTCGGCCATCCGCGCATACTTCACCAGTGGCGGCAATCTCCGGCAGGTCCCTGGTTAAAATTTTTTTGGCAAATGCCGCAGCAAAACTTAATCCGCAGCTTTTTCCTGCCATGGCACCTTCATAACCGACCCGCTCGGACAGATCAAAGGCGGCAATGATCCTGCCCGGACTCATTCCCGCCTTGCTGCAATAGTGATGTACCTTGTTAACAGCCCGCTTGGCAGCTATTAAAAATTCCTCTGAGTGGTCAGTGACGATATAAGCGTCTGAGGGACGTGAGTTGACACCTGCCACCTGATGGGTTTCGCAGATGATGGAGTATTTGCTGCCGTCCTCAAATAAAAGCCAGGTTTTATGCATTGGTATCCATTCCCCGGCCTCTGGTAAAGGAAATGGTCCAGGCAGACAGATCAAGAAGATCCAGGTCCTCTCTTTTTACAGCGGCACGCCCGCCTACAATGACTCTTTCCAGAACCGTTTTTTGAGCGGCATCCCTGATGGAAACCATCATGCCCTCCATGGACGGTGAATCTTCGATGATATCTAAAGTTACCAGTCCATTTGCAGGGTTTTCCGAGTCCGGGTGTACACCTAAAACAAATCTGCGGCAATCGCTTTTAAGGTGCATCTGCCCGACAGTTTCAGTCGATGCAGCCTTGAGCATGCCGAAACTTAAATACGGATCTTCTGTTTCTACCTCATCCCGGTCGCTGTCCCAGGCAATGGAAAAGATCTCCCACTTTTCCAGGCAGCTTCGGCACTGAGAAAGGTGTCCGAGTTCCTTTTCGGTAGCATTTTTTAGCCCGTTTTCCAGTGATAATCTGTAAATGGTTTCCACAGGCAGGTGCGCCGTGTCCGGCGACACCTCGTGCAAAAAAACCTCAATTGCGGTTTTAAGGTCTATTTTGTTCATGGTATTCACTTCTCTTCCAGATTCCAGCCATGCTCTTCAAGGCATGACCTCATCTTTAGTTTCGCGCGGTTATGTCTGTTGCAAATGGTTTGAATAGAACAGCCGAACTGTTCTGCAAGTTTTTTTAGCCTCACATTCTTAAGTTCCCTTGCCATAAGGATAATCTTCTCCGAGTTGTTTTTCAGCCTTTTCATACACCGCTCCATAACCATGCCAAGCTCAGTTCCCATCAAAGGACTCTCCGGGTTTGAACATTTGCCGTCGCTTTTGATGTCCAGGTTTTTAGATTCATCATCAATTGAATATACAATCATCATCAACTTTTCGGTTGAAAGAATTTTTGAGTAGGACCAGCCAAGTTTTTCTTGTATGTTTTCAAGATTGGGGGCCCGGTCTTCCTTGACAAGCTCATTTATGGTATCTTTCAATATCCTTACCTGGTTTTGCTTTTGCTGTGGCAGGCGCACAAGACCATATTTTCGCAGCGCATCTATGATTTCTCCCTTGATCCTGACCGGGGCATAGGCTCGAAAATTCGGATTTTTTTGAGAATCATATTTCTTTTTAGCATCCATCAAACCGAGGACACCATAGTGATAGATGTCATCCCGGGTCATAACATCATTCATTTGCCAAAGATCGTATTCTTTATAAAGATGGTTGGCAATTCGCTTTACCATCTTTAGTTCTTCTTTTAGCTGTTTGTTTTCTCTGTTCACAATTGTTCCTTTATGGTCGGTTTGGTGTTTGAAATAAATTGTTTTGAACTGACGACCAACCCACATCCGAGTTTCTATGAATCTTCAGTTTTACCCTTTTTTCAAACGCATCTTTATCAACAACGGAAATAAAATATTCAACTTGGGCAAAGGAGAATACAAACCTTTCCCCTGAATTTTTAAAGGAAATACTTTCTTTTTGATCTCCTGTATAAACAATGAGTTTACCTGAGTCATCTGCATAATTGTGACGGTATGTAACAAGTATCTGGCTGTTTAACGACACCTTTGTCTCTTTATCGCGGAGCCAAAACTCATCCGGCAAAAAAAGAGGTTTTGAAGATACGTTTGGAGATGGACTTTTTTCATTTCTATCCATTTCGCACTTTGAGAGTTTCGAAGAGATATCCCCAATGATTGACCTTATTTCCGCAATTGTGTTTGACAGCCGCGTATTTTCCTGTACGACCCGGCTCAAGTTGGCGTTGTAGTTTGCATCCTGCACGACAGCGAATAAGGTCATCAGGCTCAACGGCGCAAGTGAAACAACAGCCAACTTTTTTTTCAATACTGTTATCTCTTGTTTTGTCTTGTGCTGTAATTCTTTTAAAAGAGCCCCAATGAATAGAGCGGTCAGCAAAAGCAACACACCACCAATCATTATCGTGTTTTTAGTGGACAGCGCATCCAGTAAGGGGCCAATTAACGCCGCGACCCATGTTTGCAAGGATTGTGTCATTATAAGCCCCCTTCTGTTTCAAATTTAAAACATTCATTCCGTAGCCATCTGATGCTTTCTATGCTTTGGAACCACTAATAGCATGCGATCATGACTACTCCACAAACCGGCACAGATCGCCCATGTGTCTGATTTGGTCCAGCTCATGAATACTTATATGACAGGTACCTGAAACGCTGCACTGATCAAGAAAGCTATTCACTGCGGCACAGGTTCCCTGCCCCGGTCGGCCGTCAATCGCACCTGAATAAAATCCCAGCCTTCTTAATGTTTCCTGTATACTTTCAAAGAACTGGCGGATTCTTTGAGGGTTGTTTTTTATATCAATCCCTTTGGATTGAAGGTCATGGGCATATGTTGCTATTCTCAGAAACTCAATCGTTGCCCTGCGGTTTTCAGGATAGCCAAAGTCGTTCTGGAATTGTATTATGGCTTGGGCTGTCCTTGGTCCGAATTGGCCGTCAATGGGCCCTGACTCATAGCCCAGCGTTGTCAGGGTTTGTTGAATTTCTCTGACCAAATCGACCTTGACGGCAGCAGGGCGGACCGGTATGGGGGGGGCTGTTTCTGTCGCGTTTTCGATTCTTGCTGCAATATCGGGATTGATGAGCAAATTTGCCTTCTCGTCTATCTTTTTAATCAGTTCCAGGTCTTCAGAAAGCATGGTTTCGAGCGCCTTCAAGAAATCCAATAAGTTAAGAAGATTGGCCTGAATCCTGGCGACTCTCAAAGGAAGATAGATATCGTAATAAGCTTCTGCTGATTGAATTTGACTTCTTTGTGCATCTTGGTTTCCGCTATCTCCAAAATTTGAGGCGCCCGGTAAAAGGTTAGTCACCTTCTCAATTGTGTCATTAACGGTTTTAGACCATTTAGGACATGGACCATTTTTAGATGGATTTTTGATCCACTCCACCTCATCAGACAAATCATGACCCTTAAAAAAAAAAAAAAAAAATTTTACCG
>JAKSAU010000062.1 GCA_022361535.1 Desulfobacterales bacterium | reverse complement strand
GGTGAGTTCCAGCAGTTCCCGCCCGCCGGATTTCACCCGGATCAATGCCACCTGGCGCAGGGGCATGCCCGTGGTTCCTTTATAGGTAATGGTGCCGGTGGCACCCTGGACGTTCTCCAGCCCGGCCACCGCATCCCGGATCTGTTTGCCGTCCGTGGACCCGCAGGAAAGGACCGCCGCCTCGATCACCTTGACCAGGTCGTATCCGATGGCGTTGAAAACGGTTTCCGACTCTTTGCCGTAGGCCGCCCTGTATTTTTTGTTAAAGGCATCCAGGGCATTGCCGGGCAATGCATGTCCGGCCGTGGTAAAGACCAGGTTTTCCACGGTCTCACCCAGGGAAAAGGTGGTGGGGGAATCGATGCCGTCGCTGCCGATCACCTGGGAGGTGATGCCCGCGGCCCGGAGCTGGCGGATGAAGGCCGGGAAGTCGGGTTCGTAGGCAGACGTCATAATCACGTCCGGCTGGGGCTTCAGGGCTTTGATCTTGGTGACCTCGGCGGAAAAATTCTGCTGTTCCATCTTGTACTCGTCCTGGCCCAGCAGCCTGCCCCCCAGTTTGGTAAACACCTCTCCGAAGTAGAGGGGCATGGTCGTGTACTGGGTATCGGGAGAATAGAGCAGGTAAGCGGTTTTAAACCCCCGGTCGATGGCCCACGAGGCAGACACCGTGGCCTGGACATTGTCCCCCGGGAAATTGGCGAACATGTACTCACCGCCCATCAGGGGAAGGGTCGGTGAGGAGGCGCAGGTGGAAAATGCCGGTACCCCGGCTTCCTGGGCAATCTGGGACGCGGCGAATGAGGGATCCGCATCACAGGGCGTCACCAGGACGTCCACCTTTTCGTCCACCAGTTCCTGGGCAGCCACCGCGGTCTGGGCCACATCGGACCGGACGTCCCTTGTAACAAGCTTAACTTTGACCCTGCCGCCGATACCGCCGGCCGCGTTGATTTCCTCCACAGCCAGTTTGAACCCTTCCATTACCGGTGCATCATAGGGCGCCAGACCGCCGGTCTGGGCAATGGCCAGGCCGATTCTGAGTTCCTTGTCAGCCGCAGTCACCGGTGCTGCCGCCATGCCCCAGGCTATGAGCCCCAGGCAAACGATCATCACTTTTACGTTTACAGACCTCATTGTTCCTCCTTTCACTTTGTATTATATTTTCGGCCCATGTAGGCCGTTATCACATCCGGGT
>JAKSAU010001010.1 GCA_022361535.1 Desulfobacterales bacterium | reverse complement strand
GTATTAACCAGGGCATTAACCAAAAATTTAGGTCTTCGAATCCGGGTGATTCTTCCATATATCCGGCTTAAGGCCGGGGCAGATAAAAGCGTTAATAAGGTTCTCATGTCGATCCTTTTCCCATATGTTTAATTTTCCGGATCTGTCAACGGGTCCCTTTATATATGTCTGAACCGAGAAAAAATCAAACTTAAGCTGTCTTTGATTGGTAATGCTGAAATGTATTATCTTTTAAGGGCCTGTACGATGAGGGACCTGAAAACATCAAGGTAAGATTTTGTTTCGTCGTCGATATTTACCTGGTCAGGGTTCCAATCCAGGTAAAGCATGGATACAATTTTATTATCTAAACCAATTGGAACAACAGCAAAGGCAGTTGAAAACTCTTTCTTTTTAAACCAAAGGGGCAGAAGGGCATTATAATGGTTGTCAGAAATATCCTCTACAATGTTGATAGTGCCTTTGTGAAGGGACTGATTGAACAAGTCACCTGATTTAATAATGTTAAATTTAAAATGCTTGAGAAACAGGTCCTTGTCTGAGCCCAGTACATAACGGGCATTCATGGTGTTTGCCTGCTTGTTTTTGATGCAGAAATTTATATTTGTAAACCTGAAACCTTCTGACAGGTATTTTAAGGCCATTTCAAATATTTCCTGGACCTTGTATTTTGACTCAAGCGTTTGCCTGATTTCTTTGATCCCTTTTTCAATTAGTGCTTTATCTTTGATGCAGGTAGTGATTTCAATCTTTACGGGTTTCTCAGAAATATTCAGCAAAGTGGCCTGCTTTGCAATCTGTTCTTCAGACTGGACAATAATGTCAATCAATATTTCTGAAGAGATATCAAAAAGTCCGCCATACTTTCTTTTAAGCTTTTCCAACTGGTTTTCAGCAGCGTTTTTATCACCCTTAGGATCTATGTCGCAAAGGGTATCTGAAAAGGAGCATACAAAGGGTAAAAAATCTTCAGGCCCCAATTCATCTTTTTTTACCTGGTAATTGGTTATGGGTTTCATGGCCTTGGTAATTGATGTCGGCATATTCCATTTGTTGGCCACCAGAATCCCTAAGTCTGTGTACGAGATGCCTGTTATTGCTTTGGATGCTTCATCAAGACTTACCTTATATTTGTCCTTGTAGAACAATATCTTTTTATGGGTCTTGGGGGCAAAGGCCGTTACAAGGTATTCACCGAAATCGTAAAGAATTGAACTGACCTGGAGTTTTTCCGACCCTATAAATCCGCCTTTTTTGGCTACCTGGTCAGCTACGAAACCTCTTTTAAGGCTTTTAAGAATTTTGCTCTTGAGTAAATTGGAGTCTCCAAGGTTCTGCATCAGTTCGATAAGTTTTAAACTTGCCGCAAGAAACTTTACCTGGTCTGTACCCACGATGATCATTGCCTCTGAAATGGTTGATATTCCGTCAGGCGAAAAATGGCTGTAAAATGAAGAATTGACCAGTTTGAGCAGTTTAGAGGTCAAAGAGACATCATTTAATATCACTTGGGCAATATCGTTGGCAGATGCATATTTCATTTTCAGGATATTGTTGACTTCACTGATCTGGTTGGAAAATGTAAGAAAGGAATCATTCTTTTTGATCTTTCTTAAAACCAGGTTGATGATATGGGTCGGGTCCACATCAGTTGGCGTATCACCATTGGTCTTTTTTCGCGGAGCCTGTTTATCCAGGCCCAACACGTCAAATGTGTCCAGATCAAAACCGGATTTTTCCTGGGTTTCTTTTTCAGTCATAATACTGCCTGTTGCTATTTACGTCACTACTGCCATTTTTTGGAGGATAGTGGGGGGTGCTAATAACCCTGCTTCATAAGGAAGTTATACTATATTTGTTTTTGATGAGTTTCAATAAAGAAAATGTGGTTTTAAAAAAATTATCTGCGATCTCTTTGAATTACCGCATATGCCGTGAATAATTTTTTCACGAAGAGCTGCAAGGAAATAGCCTTATCTAAAAGCTATCCCAAAAGACTTGTTGGAGATAGCTTATAATCTAATTTGTGATAATGGGCATGCCCCTATACTCGAATCGGGCACAATTACTGCGGCATAATTTTTTCTGCAAGGGCGTAATGCTCCCCAATATCCGGCCTGAAATCAAACCGGTTGCCTTTTTCGTCCTCTCTTGGAATCAGGCGGATACGATTTCCGTCAAATGCTGTTTTAATTTTATTCATCAATTTAGTTGCAGTGTCCTGGAATGAGCCGTTCTTTTTAACAGTGCCGTTGCAGATAAGATAGACGACACGTGTTCCATCTGAAATAAACCCTTTTTCTTCTGACACACCCATTGCCGAAGGCACCACAGTAAGTCCTTTTTTCTTTAGATAAGGAAAATCAATTTCAATTTTCTCATTTCGGGTAACCCGCCAGGGGTATCCTTTCTGGCCGTCAGGCCCTCCCGGCCCCGTGACAAAAGCGGTTGTAATGGAAATCTGTTCTGATCTGACTTGTGGTATCACTGTATCAAGTTCATTTGTGAACATGGCTTGGAACAAGATTCCTGGATTTTTAAGCCGTCGAACCACAGTTTGAAACTCCGGTTCACCGGGTCTGATATTTATTTCACATACTCTTACAGAAGAGGGTGTCAAGCCGTCTCCCCCTCTTTTAAATGATACAAAACATCCCGGGTAAAGAATACATGGGCGAAGCAGTCCTTGTGATTTTAGCTCATTAACCAACGGAATAGCGATGAGTTCTTTGACCATCTCAATAAGGGTTTGGGATTCAAAAGGATGGGGCGAGATACTGCCCATACCACCGGTAATGGGATTGTTTGACGTGGCAGGCCCCTGGTACCGTTCCGGGTAATCCATGGATGTGGGAAGAATCTGGAAACCACCTGCACCGTCCAACAGAATCGTAAAGCTGATTTCGACCCCTGACATCCGGGATTCAATCAAAAGCGGCCAGGGTTTGTTTTTGAACATGCGCTTGTAGTCTTTTTTATAGTCCTTCAACAGGGTGTCATATACAGATCGCATTTCCCAGGTATCCAGAATGACCCTGGCGCCTTTTCCCCCTGCGCTGTATGGAAATTTTAACACAGCGCCACCATACGTGTGGATATATTCCAAAACCATGCGGGATACTTCAGGAAAGGATTTTGCATCTACAACTGTCCATTCGTCGGCCACAGGAATCCCTGTTTTGCGGCAAAGCTCCTTGCATTGGATTTTATCGCCTTCAATGAAAGCACCGGCCTTTGGCAGCCCTTCGATACGGCCGGCAAGGCCTTTTGCTTCAAGCAGATCGACAATACCGTTGAAGATCATGGATTCAGGCATGGGGATAATATAGTCGACATCACCCTTTTCAAGCGCATCTTCCATGGCTTGGGCATAACTTTGAATCGAGTTGTCCTGTGTTGGAATAAAATCAATATCCCACCCCATAATGTCCCGTGCGATTTCAGGCATGGCAGGGGTCCCCCTGAAAACAACACCTTTGTGTGTCAGAACGTCTTCATTTCTGCCTGTCAGTGACACCATGGCGGCGGCGAGCAGGGTTCTTGCATCGGTTCCGGCAAATCCGATTTTTACAGGAGCGGCCATTATCATCCTCCGTTTAGGGTTGGTGGATTCAGGCAATTACAAGAGAATTCTTGTCAGCATATAGGTGGTCAGATGGAACGAGCGCAGCAGTGAAAAAATTGCCAAGGTCAGATTTGCACAAATTGTAACCGGATTCAAGGGGGGAAATAATTTAATAAAAAAGGCTTTCCGCTATGAAGCGGAAAGCCTTTAAAGTTGGTGTTATAGAGAGTTCTTATTCTCGATCAGTACTTTTCAAATTCATCATCAAGAGAATCATTGCCCATATCCAGCATCACCCCTTGAGATTTAGGTGACGGATCAGGTTTGTTGGTTACGGTTGTTGGATGTGGATCTCGTTTTACTTCCTGAACAGGGTGCGGATCTGCATGGCTTATTGGGGGGGCCTGTCTAACAGGTGCATATCCTGAACTCTCCATTTTGAAAAAGGAGATGGCCTGTTGAAGCTGTTCTGCTTGTGCAGATAATTCTTCTGCTGTTGAGGACATTTCTTCAGAAGAACTTGCGTTCTGCTGAATGACCTGGTCAAGCTGCTGGAGTGCTGTATTGATCTGTTCGGCACCTGAACTTTGCTCGGATGATGCAGCGTTTATTTCCTGCACCAGTTCTGAGGTTTTTCTAATATCCGGCACGATTTTATTGAGCATTTCGCCTGCATTTTCAGCAATTTCAACACTGGATGTGGAAAGGTTACTGATCTCGCTGGCTGCAGCCTGGCTTCTTTCAGCCAGTTTGCGGACCGCATCAGCAACCACGGCAAATCCTTTTCCGTGGTCACCGGCCCGTGCCGCTTCTATGGCAGCATTCAAGGCAAGCATATTGGTTTGCCTTGCAATCTCTTCAATGATCAGAATCTTTTCTGCAATCTCTTTCATGGCATCCACGGTTTTGCCCACTGCTTGCCCACCCTGCTCAGCATCGCCTGCTGCCTGAACCGCTAACCGTTCTGTCTGTTGGGCGTTATCTGCATTCTGTTTAATATTGCCGGACATCTGTTCCATTGATGAAGACGCTTGTTCAGCAGAAGATGCCTGCTCTGTAGCGCCTTGGGACATTTGTTCAGCAGTTGAGCTTAGCTCTTCACTGCCTGCAGCAACATTGCTTACGGCATTTTGTACCTCGCCGACTATATCTGTTAAAGATTCCACCATGTGTTTCATGGCGGATTGCAATTGACCGATTTCGTCTTTTCCTGAATCGTCAATATCAACATTGAGTTCGCCTTTTGCAAGCTTGTTTGCCACATCCACGCCTTCTGCCAGAGGCAGTTCAATGAATTTACGGCTCATGAACCATACCCATAAAAAGGCCACCACGATTAAGGCTATGATCGTTATGACCATGAAAATGATCTGGTGGTTGACAGCGGAGGTAAGCTCTTGTTCCTTGTTCGTGATTTTTGATTGAAGATCGTCAATATATACACCCGTCGAAACAATCCAGTTCCATTGTTTGAAGAGCTTGAGATGGGCAAGTTTGGGTTCTGGTTTGTCAGATCCGATTTTGGGAAACAGATATTCAATATGTCCCTCGCCTTTGGTTGAGGCCATTTCAATCATTTCCCTAAAGATAAACCTGCCATTTGAATCTTTTTTATCGTACATGCTCACACCCATCAGCTCCGGATTGGGGTGGGCAACCAGTATGCCTTTCATGTCCATGATAAAAAAGTAATCGTTGTCGCCGTATTTCATATCTGTGATGACATCAACGGCATTGTCTTTTGCTTCCCTTTCTGCCTGATCTACGTAAATACCGGTTCCGACTACCCAGTTCCAGGGTTTAAAAAGCCTGACATAGGACAGTTTTCTGACCCATTTTGATGTATCGTCCGGTGCCGGCCACATATAACTGACATAGCCATCACCCGACTCCTGTGCCGTTCTGGCCATCTCAACAAACATAGGCGTATCTGTGCCTTCTGCTGTAACAACTTTTCCGTTTTTTGCGTATCTTGAAAGATCTTTTCCAACTAACGATTTGGCGATTGGGTGCATGACCATTCGCGGATGGATATCATTGATCCAGAAATAGTTGTTATTTGAATATCGGATTCCGGCGATAGCGTCTTTGACGCTCTCTTTGGCTTCTTCAAAGTATGACGAGGATTCTTCTGCCTGGGAATGTGCTTTTTGCATCATTGTATACGGAATATCCACAAGGGATTTTAGTTCATTGCCATATTGTTTTTTGATGGCATCTGCAGTGGCTGTCTGATTGTAAACTTTTTCCACAATTGTATAAGCAGAATCTACAAGGTCCTTGAGTTTTTGCCTTGTTTCATCCATCAATTCTTTTTTGTATGCGGCAATATCTTGATCTGCCCTTTGGATGGTGCTGTAAAGGGAATATCCGCCAACAACGCCTACTGAAATGAGAATACCGAGAATAACGATCACGATTATTTTAATCTTGATTTTTAAATTTTTGAAACGCATTCTATCCTCCTTTTTTCAGATCACATCCAAATGTTGCCGGATTATTAATGCAGTTGTGCGAACTTTAGATTCTTTGATTCCTGCATGCTGTTATGATCACAAAAGCATAAGGAATCAATGTGGGCAGAAAATCGCACAAAATAACGGATTTTTTACGCAAAATTCGCTCAAAATCTATGAGAACAGTGGGGAGATATTTGTTTAGCTTTCTTATGGTTATATCCAGATACGGCTATCATGTCAATATGAATCAAGCGTTCGCCCATGCCTGAAACATATTGCTCAAAGCAGGCAGTAAAGTCGCTGAACCTAGTTAAAAAGCTTCTCTGAAAAAGACAACCTTAACTGGGAGCAACCGTTTCTCCTGTTGTTATAAAAATAAGAGTACGAGTTTGGATATTCTCTGTTTTGACACGAATACGGATTCGATGGTATAAGATAAAACATCTGAAAAATAACAATTAGTTAAATCCTTTTTAAACCTTATCCATCCGGTGCCGTTGACCAGAGAAAGACAGGCAGATTTTAGAATCTTCGAGTTAGCATCAGGCTTAAAGACGTATAATCTTTGAGTAGCTGCTGCGTTGGTAAGAACTTACCGGACATTAAGGTAAACCTGGGAGGATGACACATGAACCGCATTGATCAAATGACGGACTATCCTGAATCCGGTGTATCATCTCTTGTGCCTGACTTGACTCAATCCCTTGACGCTGGGTTGCAAGCAATCGAATCCAAGTTTGAAAATCTCGGGCAAAACCTGCAAATGGTGTATGCGGAATCAGAAATCCTTACCAATGGGATAATGACTTCTGTTGACAGCATGACGGATAAATCCAAGGATGGGCTCATGCATCACATCGAGGCAATCGTCAACAGTTCGCTGCTATCGCTGTCCGGGTGCAGGGATACAATATCCGGTAGTCTTGGACGCATAACCGCAGGAACCGGTCATCTAACCCAGCTTTGTTCCATCTGCGAAAAAATGAAAAAGAGTGCTGCCTTTTTAAATATTGTCGGCTTGAATATCGGTGTTGAAGGCAGCCGGTCAAACGAAGCTACGGAGATGTTTGGGGATTTTGGCCTGGAGATAAAATCACTTGCTGAAAACATAGGCAATATTTCAGAAACAATTTACAGCGATTCAAAGACAGTCCAGGCGGATTCCCTGACTGTCCATAAAGATATAACAGGCAGTATGGATGCCTTTAACACCCTTTCCGATTCTACAAAACAAGCCGTCCAGCTTGCGACACAGGAAATGGAAACCATTGGTCAATTGGCGTCCCGGACTTTGGAAAAGGCAGGTGACCATTCCCGGGAAATTTCAAGGCTTATCGGTGAAATCGTTATGTCAATCCAGTTTCATGATATTGCCCGCCAACAGGTGGAGCACATTATATCAGCCTTAAACGATGCTGTCTCCCTTCTGGAACAGCAATCACAAGATTCTAATGAAGAACAGGTGGAAAAAGCCGATCAGACCAAAGGACGGGTCTATTCGGTTCTGGCCCTCCAGGCGGCACAGTTAAAACAGGTTATAACAGAGGGACAGCAGGTTTACGAAAACATCCAGAGTTCTTTTGAACAAATTGGCCATGAAGTTGACCAGCTTGTCAAAAACATTTCAGCATCGCGCTCTGAAAGAGGGCAGAGGGCAGACCTTGAGCAGGATGTCAAAGCATTCCAGGCTGAGCTTGAAAAGCTTTTGCACCTGCTTGCCGAGGGAAACGATTTAGAGGAGAAAATTCGAAAAACCATGGACCGGTCTTCTGAGGCAGTCTCAACGCTTTCCCAGTACACGGACCAGGTGAATAATATCAATATTGATCTTCAGTATAAGGCCATCAATGCCATTATAATGACCAGTAAACTGGGAGAAAAAGGGGCAACCCTCGAAGTTCTAGCCAAGAATGTAAGGGATCTGTCAAATGAGTCCAATGCTCTGGTAGAAGAGGTCCTTGGTATCATCAAGGTCATTACTGAATTGTCGCAGGGTGCTGCAGGACCGAATTCCGCAGAGCATGAAGGAAACACGATTGAAACCGCCTCATTGGATATTGATCTGGCCGAAGGGATCAGTCGTATATCAGATGCGTTTGAGCAGTATCAGAAAAACAGTTCCGGTGCAGGAGAACGGTCCGGAGCTATTATGGATACAATAGGCAATATCAGTCATGAGCTTGATTTTTTCCCGGAATGGCTCCAAGGGTGCACCACGGACCTTGAAACACTTGAAACCCTGCTGGAATCACTGAATGTCTGGAAAGATTTTGCAAAAGACGGGGCACTCGATACGGTGGATGATATTGCTTTAAGATATACCATGGAAAGTGAACGCCGCATTCATGAACAGTTAACCGGAAAAGTTGAAGAAGACAGTGGAGAGGATGAGGCAGATACGGTCGACGATATTTTATTTTCCGATGGAGAAAAAGAAGATGAGCTGGATGACAATATTGAGTTATTTTAATCATAAACTAAAGAAAACTTGGAATTAAGCCAACGTGGGTGGAACGCATAAAATACTTGTGGTGGACGATGCCCAGTCTGTAGCCAACTACATTGTAAGCCTGCTTATGACTCGCTATGATGTAAAGGCTGTCTACAGCGGAGAGGATGCCCTTGAGGTGCTTCCTGACTTTATGCCGGACCTTGTTCTTCTCGATACGGTAATGACGGGGATAGATGGTCATGAGGTCTGCAGGCGTATCAGGGAGGATAATGTTTACGGCGCCATAAAAATCATTATGATTTCGACAAAAAAAGCCCTTGAGGAGAGACTAAAAGGATATGAAGCCGGCATCGACGATCACTTGGGCAAACCCTTTGAAAAAGAAGAGCTGCTTGCAAAAGTTAAAGTTTTTTTAAGGTTAAAGACAGTCGAAGACCAACTCCAGGAGTTAAACAGCCAGCTCAATGAGCAGGTAAATATTCGTACGGCCCAGTTGATTGATGCAGAGAAAATGGCGGCCTTGGGACGACATACTGCAGGCATTGTTCACAACCTGAATACACCGTTGCAGGCCATTATGGGAAAAGCCCAGCTGCTGGCCATGGATCACCCGGATGACCGGGGTATTCTATCCTTGGAAAAGGCTGCTTTTCAGATGAGAGATATTATTTCAAGTATTCTGACCACCAGCTGTAGGCAGAGCCGGGAAAGTATCGAAGACATTGATTTGAACCAGGTCATAAATGAGCAGGTTGATATGCTGAAATTCAATCTGGTTTGGAAACACAGCATTCAATGGGATATGGACTTAGCCACCCTGCCTAAGTTTGGGGGCAGCTATGTTGAATTCAGCCAGTGTATGGGAAATCTGATAAGAAACGGTGCCGAGGCAATGTATGAAAGCACGGTTCAGAACATGTCCATTACAACCAAACATGAAAACAACACTATCATCATCTCGGTATCTGATACGGGTAGAGGTATCCAAAAAGAGAATATGGAGAAATTATTCGATCCATTTTATTCCACAAAACCACTTGTTGCCGAAGATGATGACACACCAACAGGGACAGGGCTTGGATTGGCCTATTGCAGGGAGATCATCGAGTCATACGGGGGCAGGATACTGGTCGAATCCGAACCCGGTAAAGGCAGTAGATTTACCGTACATCTTCCTTTTGAAAGATAGCCTTAAAGTGAGCCATAAAAATGAAACAGCTTTAGGAAGATACACAGGGTGATTTTTGACAGGACATGGGGTTTGAGATATGATTTTAAAAATAATCCAATTACCAGACAAAATTTATCATAAATTATATCTCAGTCGCCACAAAGTGCTAATCTGTTGATGTCAGGATCGGTAACAGACGTTCAATCATACAAGGAGAGCCTATGGGTTCAACGAATCAAGACAAGGACGGCAATGTTATCATAACAATCCAGGAATCTTTGTCTGCTTATGAAGTCGGTCCTCTAAAGGAGCAGATGCTGGATGGATTACAAAATCACAATGGACTGGTGCTGGATATTGATGCGGTAACCGAGTGCGACACTTTAGGTATTCAACTTCTATACTCCGCTGGAAAAACTGCAAGGGGACTTAATAAAAACTTTATGGTTACCGGCAAGTCTCAGGCCTGCTGGGAAGCCGCGCTGAGGATTGGGCTGGAACCGGATGATTATCTAATTTCTTCTGAGGAGGCATAACATGTCAAAGGTCATCATGACTGCGGATGATTCAACGAGCATTAGGCAGATGGTGAGTTTTACGCTGAAACAGGCTGGGTACGACGTCATTGAAGCTGTAGACGGAAAGGATGCTGTGGATAAGCTTGCATCAACCAGTATTGACATGCTGATTACGGATTTAAATATGCCGAACATGGATGGGTTTGAATTAATTACCCAGGTTCGTGCAATGCCGAAATTCAAGTTTATTCCCATCATCATGCTGACCACGGAATCGCAAGCCGATATGAAGCAGAAAGGAAAAGCAGCCGGTGCTACCGGCTGGATTGTCAAACCTTTCAAACCGGAGCAACTGCTTGCGGTTATCAAAAAAGTGCTCCGGTAGGATATAAACCAAAGAGGCGTCATTGCTCTTGCGCCGAAATATCAGAGGACTGATCTTATGAATGAATCAGGCAGATTCATTGAGGAATACCGCCAGGAAGCTGAAGAACTCTTGGTTGGTATTGAGGAAGCCGTTCTGGATATTGAAGATAACCCTGACGACCAAGAGGCTGTCAACAGGCTGTTTCGTGCCATGCATACCATCAAAGGGTCCGGATCCATGTTCGGATTTGATGATATTGCCGATTTTACCCACCATGTAGAGACGGTTTTAGATAAAGTCAGGGCCGGTGAGATACCTGTTACCAAAACGCTTATCGATCTGATCCTGGCATCCCGGGACCATATCACGGCCATGCTGGCAGCAGCCGACGGGGGAGACCCTGTGGATACACAAAAGGGAGAAGAGATCATTGCTTCCTTAAAGGCCCTGCTTGCAGAGGATGAAGGGGCAGCAAAAGAGTCCGTTCCCTCTACGGACGATCCTTTGGAACAAGAAGAGCAGGGGGTTGAAACTCTTTATAGAATCAGACTTCATCCAGATCCGGCCATATTTTCATCCGGGATGGACCCGGCCCTTCTTTTGGACGATCTAAGAGAGCTTGGCGAATGCAATATCGTGGCACAGACAGAAGATGTTCCTGAACTTGACCAACTGACTGCCGAATCCTGCTACTTGTCATGGGATGTGACACTTTCGACGACAAAGGGAATCAACGCAATTAAGGATGTGTTTATTTTTGTTGAAGATGACTGTCAGATTTCCATTGACGAAATTGCTGACCGTATTGAGGCCGCTGCAGAGGAAACCGTGCCCAAGTTAGGTGAAATCCTCGTTGATAAAGGTGATGTGGACGAAAAGGTCATTGAAGAAAGCATTACCAAACAAAAAAAACTTGGTGAAATGCTTGTTGAGTCTGGTGCGGTCTCCGAAGAAAAACTTAAATCCGCCTTAAATGAGCAAAAGCTTGTCAGCAATATCAAAAAGGTGGCAGCAGCATCTACGGTCCGTGTTCCGTCTGACCGTCTGGATAAATTGATTAATCTTGTCGGTGAATTGGTTATTACCCAGGCCCGGCTTACCCAGGTCGCATCCAAAACTGAGGATATGGAACTTGCAGAACCGGTGGAGGAAGTGGAACGACTGACAGGAGAACTTCGGGACAGTGTGCTCAATATTCGTATGATGCCTATTGGTACAACGTTCAATAAGTTCCGCCGCTTGGTAAGGGATTTATCTTCACAGCTTGAAAAACAGGTGGAACTGGTCACGGAAGGGGCTGAAACCGAACTGGATAAAACCGTACTTGAACGACTCAATGACCCATTGGTTCACTTGATCAGGAACAGCATTGATCACGGGGTTGAATCCCCCGAAGCCAGGAAAACTGTTGGAAAGCCTGAAAAAGGAACGATTCTTTTATCCGCCGTCCATAAGGGAACCGATGTGGTCATTACCATAAAAGACGACGGAAAAGGACTGGATCCTGAGATCATCAGAAAAAAAGCCCTGGAAAAAGGTTTGATTCCGCCAAATGCGGATATCTCCAAGAAGAAGATTTATTCACAGATCTTTGCCCCGGGGTTTTCAACATCCAAAGAGGTAACCAGCGTTTCCGGCAGGGGCGTGGGTATGGATGTCGTAAAACGGACGATTGAGTCGTTAAGGGGGGTTATCGATATTGACAGTACGCCCGGACAGGGAACTGTGATCACCTTGAAACTTCCCTTGACCCTGGCCATTATCAACGGGCTTTTGGTGCGCATTGATGAAGATTACTTTGTACTGCCTTTAATGACCGTAGAAGAATGTGTGGAAATAAAAAGCGGAGAAACAGAGAAAATAAACGGTAGAAATATCCTCAACGTTCGTGGGGATATGGTGCCGTATATCCGTTTAAGGGAGTATTTAAAGATCCCTGGAGAACGGCCGCCAATGGAACATATCGTCATCACAGATGTAAATGAAAACCGTATTGGATTTGTTGTGGACAATGTTATAGGCGGACATCAGACCGTTATCAAACCTTTAGGGCCTGCCTTTAAACAGGCCAGGGATATATCGGGGGCTACCATTTTAGGAGACGGAACCGTGGCCTTGATTCTGGATACCAATGTATTGCTGGAAAACGCATAAAAATACCGGGTTTGGGGCATGATTCACGCCTAACTCCCTGGTTGAACAAAGGAGGATTTCAATGAGTGTACCGGGCATAACACAAACAAGCCAGTACCTTTCCTTTAAACTGGATGAAGAAATCTATGCCATGGACATCAACCATGTTCGGGAGGTGCTTGATCTTACCCAGATGACAAAAGTGCCGCGCATGCCTGATTTTATGCGCGGTGTAATCAATCTGAGAGGCGGGGTTGTCCCGGTTGTCGATCTTCGGATGAAATTCGGGCTTCCAGAGGTTGAAACCGATTTGGACACCTGCATCATAATCATTGAGGTGTCCCTTGACGGTGAGGAAACCATTCTGGGCATTCTTGTGGATTCGGTTCAGGAAGTGATGAGCTTGGAGCCGGATCAGATAGAACCGCCCCCCAGGATTGGTACACGGCTCAAGACGGAGTTTATCAGGGGAATGGGTAAAAAGGACAACGAATTCATTATTATCCTTGAAAGCCAAAAGGTATTTTCCGCAGAAGAGCTTGCCGTTGTCCAGGCATCGGAAGAGGGGCTAACACCGGAGGCGGTGGAAGCGTTTGGGCAAAACGACGCAGACAGCACTGCCGATGATGCCGTGTAATTAAGATTCCACTGGAATATGGACAGAACAATGAATGCGACTGCTCCGGGCCTTCCTTCGGTTAAAGCTCTTTCTATGAAAGAGTTCAGACAGCTGGGAGCGTTTATTCACTCCGAGCTTGGTATCAAAATGCCTGATGTCAAACGGGGTATGGTGGAGTCCCGCTTAAGAAAGCGCCTGATCAGGCTTAAACTCTCTTCCTATAAGGAGTATTGCTCCTTTTTGTTCAGCGCCAAGGGAATGAAGGAAGAACTTCCTGAGTTCATAAATGTTATCACAACCAATAAAACGGACTTTTTCAGGGAAGCAAAGCAGTTCACATACCTTACAGAAAAAGTACTCCCAGAGCTGTCAAAATCGGTCAGGCCCGGGGGAACAAAAAAGGTGTCAATATGGAGTACAGCCTGTTCCAGGGGACATGAACCATATACCCTTGCCATGGTTGTGTCCGAGTTTGCTCAAAGACATCCTTCCGTAAATTTTATTTTCGATATTGTTAGTACGGATATATCCACCAAGGTTTTGAAAATTGCAAAAAAGGCGGTTTATCCCCATGAGGAAATCAGTCCTGTTGCCATGGCCTTGAGAAAAAAATATCTTTTGAAAAGCAAGGATAAGGTAAAAAATTTTGTGCGGATTGTTCCGCAGCTCAGGGCGATGGTCAAGTTTTATCATCTGAACTTAATGGATAAGACCTATCCAATGATTGACCAGATGGATATCATTTTTTGCAGGAATGTAATGATTTATTTTGAAAGGCAGACACAGACTGCGCTTTTACACCGGTTGTGCCGTCATCTCAAAACAGGAGGCTATCTTTTTGTTGGGCATTCGGAAGTCCTGCAGGGTACGG
>JAKSAU010000376.1 GCA_022361535.1 Desulfobacterales bacterium | reverse complement strand
CGGTTTATCTCCTTTGTCTGCCAGCATGTGGGATCAGACATGGGTGCCCTCTACGTATATGATGACGGACTGCTTCACCTTTATGCCTCTTATGCCTTTTCCGACCGCCAGGGCAACTTCAACACCCTGAAACTGGGAGAGGGAATGGTCGGGCAGGCTGCCATGGAACAGGAGATTATCATTTTCACCGATGTTGATGATGCACCGCCCATCAACTACGGAATAGATGAAAAGGCTGCAAAATCCTACATGATCGTTCCCCTGGTATTTGAAGAAGAAGTTCTAGGAGCCTTTGTCCTTGCCTCACAGACCCTGTTTACGGAACTTGAAAAAACCTTTATCGAACAGATCATGAAAAATACAGCCATCCTTTTGAAAACGGCCCGCTCACGCCATACTATCAGCGAGCTTCTTGAAGAAGCCCAGGCCAATCAAAAAGAATTGATGGAAAGCAATAAAACACTGGAAAAACAGACTTCCGCCTTAAGAGAATCCGAGTCAGAGCTTCAGGCACAGCAGGAGGAACTGCGGGTAGTCAACGAAGAACTAGAAGAGCAGACAAAGGCCTTAAGAAAGTCAGAATCTGAGCTTCAGGCCCAACAGGAAGAGCTCCAGGTTACCAACGAAGAGCTTGAGGAGCAGGCCCAGGCTTTAGAAGAGCAAAAAGAAAGTATACAGACAAAGAATATAGAGTTGCTCGAGGCCCAGGAAGCAATCCAGGCTAAAGCAGAAGAGCTTGAAATCGCCAGCAAGTATAAATCCGAGTTTTTGGCTAACATGTCCCATGAACTTCGGACTCCTTTGAACAGCATCCTGATTCTGTCCCAGCTGTTGTCAGGCAATAAGGAAGAAACCTTGTCAGGCAAGCAGATTGAATCTGCCAAGGCCATCCATTCCTCAGGAGAAGATCTGCTTACCCTGATCAACGAAATCCTGGATTTATCAAAAGTTGAGGCCGGCAAGGTGGAACTTGTGCCTGAGGAGTTAAAAATAAAAACCTTGATCGCAGATCTTGAACGCGTTTTCAAAACCCTGGCCGAGGACAAGGGTACGGTTTTTGAGATTAAAACCGCACCGGAGATTGCTCCGACCATGTATACGGACCCCCTGCGGCTCCAGCAAATTTTGAGAAACCTGCTGACCAATGCGTTTAAATTTACTCAAGAAGGCAGAGTTGTTCTGTCCATCTCGCGGCCTTCCGAAGCCCTGTGCAAGGATCACGGCCTTACCCCTGAAACAGGTCTGGCTTTTGCCGTAAAGGATTCAGGTATCGGGATCCCCAAAGAACAGCAGGCTGTTATTTTTGAGGCCTTTCAGCAGGCCGACGGCAGCACCAGCAGAAAGTACGGCGGTACAGGCTTGGGATTGTCCATTTCAAGGGAATTATCCAAGCTGTTGGGTGGGTTCATTTTCCTGGAAAGCGAACAGGGAAAAGGCTCAACGTTTACTGTGATCGTACCTGAACGGCTGGCGCAAAAAGAAGGTAGTTCTCCTGTTCAGCGAATTCCTGCTGATGAACCTGTTGCCTCAGAATCACCAAAAGATGACTCTTTTGAAAAATCAGATATGCTCATTGCACCGGAACAGCCGACTGTTTCAGCCCAGGATTTTGTAGACGATGACAGAAAAGATATCACCGCGAATAGTAAAAGCCTGCTTATTATAGAAGATGATCCCAATTCCGCTAAAATAATGAGGGATTTTTCACGGGAGCGCGGATTCTTATGCGTGATCGCCGAAGACGGGGAAACCGGCCTCCACTTTGCCGATTATTATAAACCCAGTGCAATTATCCTGGATATCGGGCTGCCCGGCATAGACGGATATGCTGTTTTAGAAAGGTTGAAATCCAATCCGGAATTAAGACATATTCCTGTTCATTTTATGTCTGCGGCAGACAGCTCCATGGATGCCATGCGAATGGGTGCGCTTGGATTCCTTACAAAGCCTGTCACTATAGAAAAAGTTGAAGATACCTTTAAAAAGATCGAGAATATTATTACACGGCCTGTGCGCAAACTTCTTGTAGTGGAAGATGATAAAGTCCAGTCCGAAAGCATTCGCGACCTTATCGGCAACGGGGATGTGGAAACAGAAATTGTTTCAACCGGTTCTCAAGCCTATGACAAGCTGACAACAAGTGTATATGACTGTATGATCCTTGATCTTGGCCTGGAAGACATGTCCGGTTTTGAACTGCTGGATAAACTGCGTAAAACCCAGGTATGCGCCAATATTCCGGTCATCGTTTATACCGGCAAAGATTTAACCGAAGACGAAGACCAGCAACTGCGCCAGTATACGGACAGTATTATTATAAAAGGCGTAAAATCTCCGGAGCGCTTACTTGAAGAATCTGCTCTATTCTTGCACAGGGTTGAAGCCGATCTACCCAAAGAAAAGCAGGAAATGTTAAAGCTGGTCCATGACAAGGACCGGGTTCTTGCAGAAAAAACTGTTCTTCTTGTGGATGACGACATGAGAAATGTCTTTGCCCTTTCCTCGGTCCTTGAAGAAAAAAATATGAACATAATCATTGCCAGGGACGGCCAGGAAGGGGTCGATAAAACCCGTGACCATGATGAGATTGATATCATACTCATGGACATTATGATGCCCAACATGGACGGGTACGAGGCCATGGAAGAAATTCGAAAAACCCATACTAAACTGCCCATTATTGCCTTGACAGCCAAAGCCATGAAAGGGGACAGGAACAAATGCATTGAGGCCGGGGCCAACGATTATCTGGCCAAACCCGTGGACACGGACAAGTTGATATCTATGCTTAAAGTCTGGTTGTATGCATGACAAGTGAAAATGAGAATATAGAAATCCGGCTTCTTCTGGAAGCCATCCATTTGAAATACGGGTATAATTTTAAAGATTATGCCAATGCCCACACCAAAAGGAGACTCAGAAACCGGCTGGCTAAAAGCAAGATGGACAACTATACCCAGATGATGCGCCGGTTGATCTATGATGAGAATTTTTTTAACCAACTGCTTTTGGACCTGTCTATTAATGTCACCGAAATGTTCAGGGATCCCTGGTTTTATCAAAAAGTTCGAGATGAACTTGTGCCTCGGCTCAAAACCTATTCTTTTATAAAGGTATGGCATGCAGGCTGTTCCGCCGGCCAGGAAGTATACTCCATGTCCATTCTCCTTGAAGAAGAGGGCATGAAAAAAAGAACACAGATTTATGCCACGGATTTTAACGAGCTTATCCTCGAACAAGCTAAAAAAGGTATTTATCCGTTGGATGTGATGAAAACGTATACGGCCAATTACCTGAAATCCGGGGGAAGTGCAGTCTTTTCAGACTATTATACTGCAGATGACAACAATGTGATATTGCGAAAATCCCTGGGCGAAAAGGTGTTGTTTTCCTCACACAACCTGGTTACAGACGGCGTTTTCGGGGAGATGCACCTGATTTTCTGCCGTAATGTGCTTATCTATTTTAACCGCAAACTGCAAAATCAAGTCCTTCAATTGTTCTATGACAGCCTTATTCCCGGGGGCTACTTGTGCCTGGGATCCAAAGAGAGCCTTAAATTTACAGAAATAGTCGATAAATTTGAGGTGATTTGTGAAAAAGAGAGGATCTACAGGAAAAAAAGGTAAGCTGCCATGAGTTCTTCCCCCAAGTCATATCATGCCCTTGTTATAGGGGTTTCAGCAGGCGGGCTTGCAGCACTTACGGCCATTTTACCCCGTCTTTCCAGCGAGATGTCCCAGCCTGTCATCATTGTCCAGCACCAGAGTCCTGACTCTGACGACTTTCTGATTCAACACTTTGACAAATTATGCAGCCTCGGGGTAAAAGAAGCTGAAGATAAAATGCCCGTTGAAAATAGTACGGTTTATTTTGCACCAGCCAATTATCATCTGCTTGTTGAGGATGATAAAAGTTTTGCCCTGTCAACAGCCGAGAAGGTTCAATATTCAAGGCCGTCAATAGATGTTTTGTTTGAGACGGCAGCAGAAGTGTACCAGGACCACTTGGCAGGCCTTATATTAACCGGCGCCAATGCCGACGGCACCAAGGGGGTTATGGCCATCAGAAAATATAAAGGGTTTACCATTGCCCAATCCCCGGAAACCGCGGAAGTGGATTTTATGCCCAAATCCGCCATTGCAGAAGGTGTTGATGCCATTTTGGACCTTGAGGATATTGCCCCGTTTATTAACCGAATGATGACCAAAGGATTTAACAAGTAGGTGGTAATGAAAAAACCCTGTGTTCTCATTGTTGATGACCGGCCGGAGAATCTCTTAACCCTTGAGCAGGTGCTTGAGTCTCCGGAAATGGATGTAATCCGTGCCGAGTCCGGACACGAAGCCCTGGAAAAAACCCTGGACTATGAATTTGCCCTGATTCTTCTGGATGTCCAGATGCCAGTCATGGACGGGTATGAAACAGCGACGCTGCTGCGGGGAAACAAACGGACCAAAAATATCCCTATCATTTTCGTTACTGCCGCCAACAAAGAAGAAGCCCATGTGTTTAGAGGATACGGGTCAGGCGCAGTGGACTATCTGTTTAAACCGTTGGCCACGGACGTACTGACCTCCAAGGTAAAAATTTTTCTTGAACTCCATAACCAACGCCAACTCCTTGAGGAAAAAACCAAGGAACTGGATGCTAAGGTGGCAGAGCTTGAAACACTCAAACAAGAGCTTGAGGAATCAAACGAAAAGCTTCGGCAGCTTTCATCCCTGGACGGACTGACAGATCTTCCTAACCGGAGATTTTTTGATGAAACTTTGGTCAGGGAATGGCAGCGGGGCCGGCGCAGAAAGACGCCATTGACCCTTATCATCGCTGATATCGATCATTTTAAAGCCTATAACGACGCCTATGGCCATGTCATTGGTGATGATTGCCTGAAAAAAGTGGCCATGGGACTGAATAAAAGCATATTAAGGGATGTGGACACCATTGCCCGGTACGGCGGGGAAGAGTTTGCAGCCATTCTTCCGGAAACCGATAAGGAAGGGGGCCTTCTCATTGCAAACCGCATGCTTGAAAACATTGAAAAGCTGAATATAACCCACGAGCATGCCCCCACGGCCAACCATGTTACTGTCAGCCTGGGATTGTCCACCATCATTCCCAGTGAAAATACCAATGCAACCCAGTTAATCCAGTCTGCAGACCGCGCCCTTTATCGTGCAAAGGCTTCGGGCCGAAACACCTTTAAAGTTGACGGATAGGAAATAGGCACACCTTTGACTCTCGAATTCAAATATCAAAATGATCCTGACACCTACCTGGAAATTGTTTTTTCCGGACAGGTCACTGACCATGACCTGCAAACAGCCTGGAATGATTTTCTACAAAGTGGAGAATGGATTCCTGGCGTCAACATTCTCAATGACGTCAGCCGAGCTGATCTTACACATCTTACAACCGAGGGTATAGAAGCCCATGTCGCTGACATTGAATCGTATATCCAGATGTTCGGCGAAGATATGAAAGCGGGAAATATCGCCGTGTATGCCCCTTCTCCCCTTCAGTTCGGTATATCCATGATCTTTACCGGGTACGGAGTAACCACCGCAGAAACCATTAAAGTTTTCAAGGACAGACAGGAGGCGATTTCCTGGTTGTTCGAAAAGTAGGCATCACTTTGTAACTTCTAAACAGTTGAAGTTGAAATAACTTTGTTTTTTAAGGCGCCATGACCTTGACATTGATTCCTGGTTGCTTATCTTACCCGTCTTTTATATGATAGGACAAAAATCTATCGGTATTACATTCAGTTAAACGCAAAACCCTAACACGATTTTCTTAAATAGATGACCTTTTAACTTAAAGGAGTAATATTATGAATAATGATCCTTCTCAATTCACGTTGTACAGCGGTGGCCATAGGGGCGCAGAAGCGGAGTTCGGCAGATTGGCTGAAAAATTCGGTGTCAAGGAAGTCAACTTTTCATTTGACGGCCATAAACTTGAGCGTGACACAGGTATCCGGCTACTGACCCAGGACGAATTGGAAAAAGGTAATATCTCAATGGATATTGTGTCTACCCGTCTGAGCCGTTCTTTTTCAAAAGGAAATAAAATCAGGAAAGTCATCCAATCCATTTTTCATATGGTCAACAACGGATACCAGATTTTTGTTGTTGGATGGATCTTGCCGGATAAAACCGTAAAAGGCGGAACCGGTTGGGGCGTAGAGCTTGGCAAATTGTTCAACCGGCCGATCTTCGTTTATGAGCAGGACAGAAAAGCCTGGTTTTCATGGGTAGACAATGAATGGCAGATGGTCACTCCGGTAATCCATCATAAAACCTTTACCGGCACAGGTACTCGCAATCTGACCGAGGATGCAGCCAAAGCCATGGAAGATCTTTTTCAACGCTCCTTTTCATAAACAGGGTAGTTGTCTATACAAAAACCAACTCGTTTATCCGGAAACGGCTGCCGTATTTTCTTTAAAATACGCCTGATGCCGTTTCCCGGAGCAAACGAGCCTAAGTGCAAACATTAAACCCTTTTTCATAGACAACCGGCAAATTTTCCCAAGGTATAACCCGGTCAAATAATTGATATCCCGGCTGCTTCCATTTCTTTGAGGGCGGCCCGGGTGCTCTCGGGATCAACCCCCCTGCACAGATCTTTGAGCACAGTAACTTCAAAGCCCAGGGCTTTGGCGTCCATTGCCGTGGCTTTCACGCAATAGTCAGTTGCAAGGCCGTAAATAATTAGTTTTTCGATCTCCATCTCTTTTAGCTTTGAGTCAAGTCCGGTGGGTTTTTTACCATCATCAAAAAACCCGGAATAGGAATCATAGTTCGAATCCATGCCTTTTTGGATAATCTGTGAAAAAAGAGTGTTGTCCAACATAACCTGGGCGTTTTTTGTACCTTGAACACAGTGGGGAGGCCATAGAACCTGTTCCCGATTCTCGATTTTAATGACATCAAAGGCTGAAGCCCCTTCATGATTGGAAAAAAAAGAGATATGGTCCTTAGGATGCCAATCCTGGGTAGCCAGCATCGGATATCCTATCGTTTTTAAACGCCTGGTTTCAGCTTCAACCATATCCATGTATGACTCGTTTGTTCCTTCAACAGCCAGGCTGCCATTTTTAACCTGTGTAAAATCACCCTGTACATCTACCACAAGTACTGCAGTATTGGCCTCTTTTTTGGTCTCAATGCGCATAATCAGCCCTCATATATTATTTGTTAGCCTGTCTGTATCACCAACTTAAGTCGGGTTGCCCCGGTTTTCAACCTAAAAGTCTTTTTATCCGTATACAAAACCATTATCAGAATATATTATAAAGCCCATGATCCAAAGCATGCTTGACAATGATTTATATAAGTTCACCATGCAGCAGGCCGTGTACAGCTTATACCCTGATGCCCTAACCGAATATGAACTGACCAACCGGGGAGACACACTTTTCCCCAAAGGGTTTGCAAAAATCCTGGGGGAAAAAATAAAGGAGATGGCCGAGATGGCCCTGACGCCTGAAGAGCTAGCCTGGCTTGAAAAAACCTGCCCTTATTTTACCTCTGATTACCTGGCATATCTTAGTTCATACCGTTACGATCCTGACCAGGTGCTGCTCACACAAAAACAGGGGCAACTTGACGTTAAGATAAAAGGGCCTTGGTCTGACACCATTCTCTGGGAAGTTCCGCTCATGGCACTTATCTGCGAAACATATTTTGCCATGACAGCGCCTGAAACTTTATCGCGCAAGGCTATCAGGGAGCGAAATCAGGATAAAGCCAAAAAACTGGCTGATGCAGGCGTTTTTTTTGTGGATTTCGGCACCAGACGGCGATATTCCGCAACCAACCATGATCACCTTATTGCCGACATCTTAAGTTTTGACGGGCATACACTTGCAGGGACATCCAATGTTCATCTTGCATATAAATACAACATCCTTCCCATAGGCACACTGGCCCACGAATGGGTCATGTTCCATTCGGCTTTAAATGACTATACGTTTGCCAATGCCTCAGCCATGGATGCCTGGACAAAAGTGTACCCCGAAGTTCTGGGAATCGCCCTGACTGATACCTTTACCACAGATTTATTCCTTAAGGCCTTTAACCGCAAAAGAGCCGGGCAATTTACAGGAGTAAGACAGGATTCGGGAGATCCTATTGAATTTACCCGCAAGCTTGTCCGGCATTACAAAGACAAAGGTATTGAGCCCTCATCAAAGTCCATTGTCTTTTCAGACGGCCTTGATCCGGACAAAGCCATTGAGATCCATAAGTTTTGCAAAGGCAAAGTAAAGGATGCATATGGGATTGGCACCAATCTTACCAATGATGTAGGGGCAACACCACTGAATATCGTGATCAAATTATCCCGTACAAAACCCAAGGAAGGACAGCCCTGGAAATCCACAGTAAAACTGTCAGATGATCCGGGCAAACACACAGGAAATAAAGCAGAGCTGTCAAACTGTCTTAAAATACTTGGATTTTAGTATTTTCGTTACCGGGACGCGATCCACTCTTCAAAATCCAGGGCAACGGATTCTGTTTGCAGTGATTTATTAAAAGGCTGTTTCGTTACGGAAGACTCTACTTTAGCAACAGGTGTTGCTAAAATCGGAACTTCAGGTGGGGTCTCTTGCTTGGGTGCTCTTTCAACTGGCTTATTCAGAAGGGTTTTGAGTTCAACCATCTCTTTGAGCATAAGAGATATCTTGTCTTCAATGCCTGCCAGTCGCTTTTCAATTTCCTGACGGTCTTGATGATATTTAGACTCATCCGGCACTCCTGCTTCACTAGAAAGCGCTGGTTTTGCCTTCTTATCTTCAACAGTTTGCTCCGGTACAGTGGCACTTTCGGACAAGGCAGGACGTTCCCGGGATAAAAGCTCCAGGCATTGATCCCAAAAAACTTCAACAGGCATATCTTCTCCTGCATCCTTAACCAACTTCAAGGCAATTGAGCGTATACAGCGGGCAGCCTGGGTATCTGGAAACATCTTTAAAAAAGGAATTTGGGAGACGACTGCAATGGGTACATTGGGGTCCCTTGCAACAATGCCTAAAGGTGTAACTTTTACAGACAAAAATTTCCAGGCGGTTTTTTTGAGCTTGGCGTAGGCTTTTTTGGCTTCGTCCGCGGTCTGGACCTGATTGACAACCACTCTTATTCTGGGCATGGACGCTTCCCTGGATAGGACCTTAAGCAGTGAATAGGCATCAGTCAGGGAGGTTGGCTCCGGTGTTACTGCCAGTATCATCTCCTGGGATGCTCTGCAAAAAGAAAGCACCTGGGAGGAGATACCGGCCGATGTATCCAGTATGAAATAGTCATATGCCGATAGTTCAAGAAATGCGTCGATTAGCCTGGCGGCTTGTTCAGAGGTCAGATCAGCCAGTTTTTCAACGCCTGAACTTCCAGGAATGAGATCAATTCCGTTATACTCACGGATCATAATATCTTTGATGGAATGACTGCCGTCGAGCACCTGGGCAAGGCCGTTGTCCGGATAAAGCCCGGTAAGAATATTTACATTGGCCAGGCCTAAATCTGCATCAAAAAGGCAGACCCGGTGTCCGGCATCTGCCAGGGCCAAAGACAGATTCAAGCTGATACTGGTTTTACCGACCCCTCCTTTTCCCGATGCAACCGTCAGCACCTTTGCCATGGTTATTTATCCTCCTTTTGGGATTGGAGCACAGGCTCGGCAATGATCAACAGCCGGCTGCCTTTTTGTTTCAAACTAAAGGCCACAGCACTACACCCGAATCGGGCAACCATGTCTGAATGACTCTCACAGATAAACTCAAAAAAGAGCGAATTCCGTTTCCGGTTTTCATCGTGGTTGTTTAGGCCTGCGCGGCCCTGGCGAAATCGCTCGTATTGATCGTACAGTCGAGCGACAGCATCCCGCTCAAGCTCAGGGTCACTGATTTCTACAGAAGAGTCAACCGCCCCTGTAAATGATCTGTCTTTTTTACTTACAGGTATGGATACTTTTCTTGGCCCTTTTGAAGCCAAATCTTCTTTGTAGAGCATCTTGTAAAACCAGGTAAATCCCGAAAACGGAATAAAAATCGGATTTAACCGGTATTGGGGAAATTTCTGATCCAACGCTCGCAAAAGAAACAGGTTTTGTGGATCTGTAATGCCAACTGTCAGGGTATTTCCCGATATTTGCAACGGAATAATCTTATGCTTGGCAGCCATACCCTGATCAATGACAAAAGCCAAAGCCTTGCGGCTTTGTTCATCAAAAACAATGTCTGATACCGAGCGAAAAGGAATTCGGAACAAATCAAAAAGCACATGCTGTAGCGTGGGTTTCGGAATCACCTGCTGCTCTAGAAGGTAGGAAATAAAAGGTATGCCTTTTTGGGCAGCTGCAACTTCTATTTCATCAAGCTTTGATATGGAAACGATATTTTTACGGGCTAGAAAGGATTTAAGATCAACCAGTTTCTGGTGCTTTTCCAGTACACAATAATTGTCCAAGGGAGTAATCAGGTTCAGATCGCAAAGAACCATTCCCAAGAGACGTTCCCGGTCCTGGCCCAGGGCATTTTGGTTTTTCTCCTGAATGGAAAGCGCCTCATTCACGTCTTCAGCACTGACCAGGCCCTCTTCCACCATGATGTCCCCGGTCCTAGCCATGAGTGGTCTCTCTTTGCTTTTGCTCCTGGTTCTCAGGGGACAGGGGAAGGTAAATGGTAAAGCATGTGCCCTGGTTTTCGCGGCTGTCGCAGGTTATTCGACCCTGCATTTCTTTGATTATCGAGTGGACTATGGCAAGGCCAAGTCCCGAGTTGGACCCATTATTTTTGCTTGAGTTATAAGGCTCGAACAAGCGCTCTCTAATCCTTACAGGAATACCCGGGCCGTTATCCCGGATACTGATTTCAACAAATCCGGGGATCTTCTTTTTTTCATCGATAAGTACTTTTGTCGAACCAGGTAAAAGCCGTGTACTAAATTGAATTTCTCCGCCATTCTCCATGGCTTCGGCTGCATTTTTTACAAGGTTGATCAACACTTGTTTCAAGCCGTTTCCATCCATTTTCACGGCTGGAACCCCTTTGTCAAAGTCCGTTTGAACTGCGATCTGCCTGGGCAAAAGTATCGATTTTTTCAAGACTTCAAGCACCCTGCTGCAAATCTGGTTCAGATCAATGATTTCAAGCCCGCCTATTTTTGGCTTTGAAAAGGAGGTCAACCCCTCTAATAGCGATGACACCCGGTACATTTCTTCGCCAACCACAGATAATTCTTCCTGGGCCGGGTGTTTGTCAGGCAGTTTGAGTTTCAGTGTTTCCAAATAATTTTTAATAATAGCAATGGGGTTATTGATCTCATGCACCACTTTATCTGTCAGTGCAGCATAGGCTTCCATCTTCTTTTCGTTGAGATCTCTGGCATAGGCCTGGTGAAAGTCTATGTTCTCAAGACAGATACCTGCCTGGCGGGAAAAAAGCCCTACAAGCCCCCTGTTCTGGTCAAGGATTGATGCTGCTTGTTCGTCTACCCCTAATACCATGGCACCTAACGCTTGGCCGCGGGTTATAATCGGGATGCAATAAAGTCCGGGAGTTTCCAGAAACCGGATGATCTGACCATCGGAAACAGCCATCTGTTCTTGTCCGACACTGGTCAGCACATCACCTGTGTTCACGGATTTAACCACCAGGCTTGCCGGGCTGTCCAAGGGCAGTGCAATGCTCCTGACTATATTATGATGCCGGTCCTGGTTGTTGCAGTTTCCGGTCAGCATATTCTTGTCTTTATCCAAGAGAAAGAAAAATACCCTTGGGATATGGAATACTATTTCCAGGCCCCGTTGCAATGCATCCAGGATCGAAGAAAGGTCTCTTGCTTCCAGCAGGTTATCAAGCGTACCGTAAAACATGGTAAAGTCTTTGATCTCAGAAGGGACTTCCTGGGAGTCTTCTGTTTCTTCTACCCGGCAGTCGTCGTCTTCTTCTTTGCAAAGTTTTACCCCAAGACTTTTGGCCATCTCGGTCACTTCCTCATCTGCCTGTGCTGCAATCTGCTCAAGCCTTAGTTCAGGAATAGTGGTGAGAGTGAGCACCTCGTCCATTTTTGCTATAGGATTGGCACCGGACATGATGTTGGCCATGTATAGAATTTTGACATGAACCAGCTCTCCCTGGATCTTCTCTAAAGGCTCATTCAAGAACAGAACGGAATCCGATGTGATGGGGTTCAGGTGCCACTGGTTAAATAGCCAGGCACTGACCTGGGGAGTGTCCACTTTGAATCTGGCAAGTTCAGCCTCTGCCAAGGGCAACCCTTGAGCCACATCTTCTAAAACGGCTTCGTATTCTTTTGGAAATGTGCGCATTAACACCAGGCTGCCGATATCATGTAGTAGCCCTGCTAAGAAGAATTCGTCCGGATTAATCTGGTTGTCTTCCACTGCGATGCGGCGGGCCAGTACCCCGCATTTATATGAATGATACCAAAACCGGTTGATATCAAAGTTAGGAAGCCCTTTGGACATTTTAAAAAAATGCATGGCCGAGGAGCTAATGGCGATATTGCGTATGCTGTCAAGCCCCAGATAAACCACAGCAGTTTTAATCGTGTTCACCTGCCGTGGCAGATTCACATAGGGGGACGCTATAATCTGGAGAAGCTTTGATGTCAGGGCAGGATCCGTAGAAATAATCCTGGTCAATTCGTCAATATCTGCTTTGTCATCGCCACAGGCTCTGACCAGCTGCAACATGACCTGTGGCAGCTGGGGTAGATGGTTGGATGTTTTTATTTTCTCAAAAAGATTTTCCATAACCCCTGGTTGTCAATTACAAAAAGATATCCGGTTCTGTTTGATTATGTATAGATTCTATAGGGGTTTTGCGGTGAGAAATCAACAGTTTTGGAAAAAAGAGACGTGTTTCAATGGTATTTCGCTACAACTCAGAGTTCAGCTCCAATATTAAGGCTTTAAAACCAAGTACCGATATTATATGATTGGGTCCAAAAACTAAGGACTGATACCATGTTTACCCTCAACGACCTTTTTGATATTGCCGTAAAACTTGAACAGAATGGAAAAGCTGTATACTGCCGTGCTCTTGAAAGCGTAAAGGACAAGAATCTCAAAGACCTGCTTCAATGGATGGCAGACGAAGAAGACTGCCACAGCAATTGGTTCCGGCAACAGAAAAACAACCTCGAAGGAAATGCAGATGATCTTCAGGTCATGATTCCCGATGTATTAAAAGATATGATGGGTGAGAACAGCCTTTCTTTAGATGAGGTGGATTTTGCCATGATCAACACCCCGGCTCAAATGCTTAAAACCTTTATTACATTTGAAAACGACACCATCTTATTTTACGAATTTCTTGATACCTTTATCGAGTCAGAAACGGTCAAGCAAGGACTACAGAAAATTATCCAGGAAGAAACCGCACATATTGAAAAAATACGCACCATGATTCAGTCTGTTCAAGATCAGCCCATTGAATAATTCCAACAGCATGCTTATCGTGTTAGGCAAGCCTTATAGCAATAACTTTGTTTTAAAGGAATGCCATGACACCCAACCCACAAGCCACCCGATTAAACCGGCTTCACTTTGATAATAAGTTTACCCGTGAGTTACCCTGCGACACGGAAACAGATAACTTCCGGCGCCAGGTTGCATCAGCTTGTTATTCAAGGGTCGCTCCCACACCTGTGGCAGCTCCCGAGCTGGTCGCGTTTTCAAAAGAAGCAGCCAACCTTATCGGACTTGATGATTCAGATTGCCAATCCGATCTTTTTACCCGCGTGTTTACCGGTAACCATGTTCTTTCCGGCATGGATTCGTTTGCCATGTGTTACGGCGGCCACCAATTCGGAAACTGGGCAGGTCAATTGGGTGATGGAAGGGCCATCAACCTTGGAGAGGTAGTAAACTCATCCCGGGAGCGATGGATGCTGCAACTTAAAGGTGCAGGTCCAACCCCCTATTCCAGATCTGCGGACGGACTTGCAGTCTTACGGTCTTCCATCAGGGAGTTTTTATGCAGTGAGGCTATGTTTCATTTAGGTGTGCCCACTACCCGGGCTTTAAGTTTAACCCTGACAGGAGAAAAGGTCCTGCGGGACATGTTTTACGATGGCCATCCTAAAGAGGAGCCCGGTGCCGTGGTTTGCAGGATGGCCCCTTCTTTCACACGATTCGGTAATTTCCAGATTCTTGCAGCCCGGGGAGAAACAGACTTGCTCAAACAATTCATGGACTACACCATTGACACTGATTTTCCGCATTTGAACCAGACCCGTAAAAAAGACTATGCCGCCTGGTTCAAGGATATCTGTGACAGGACCATGGACATGATTATTGACTGGATGCGCGTGGGGTTTGTCCACGGCGTCATGAACACGGACAATATGTCTGTTTTAGGGTTAACCATTGACTATGGCCCATACGGCTGGCTGGAAGACTACAACCCGGATTGGACACCCAATACAACGGATCTGCCGGGACGACGCTATTGCTTTAAAAACCAACCCGGTATCGCCCTTTGGAACCTGGGACAGATGGCCAATGCCATTGTACCTGTGCTGGGCCGGCCCGAACCACTTCAAGAAATCATGGATGAGGTTGCAGGTGCGTATACACCGGCCCATCAAGCCATGATGGCCAAAAAGCTGGGCATCTTAAACTACGAGCCAGCCAATGATGACCCATTGATTACCGGACTGACCGGGCTGTTAAGATCCATTGAAACAGACTACACCCTGTTTTTCAGGCAGCTTGCCTTATTTAATCCAGACCAATACCTTGGAAATAGAGACCTTGAGAGTCGGGATCTTGAAAATCAAAAGCTTGAATCAGATAGACTGCCTTCATTTTTACAATCCTGCCTTTATAAGCCGGAACAGGCAGACAATGTTTATACTGAACAAATGCTTCGCTGGCTAAGATTATACGGGTTAAGGCTGCAAAAAGAAGGGCGCTCACAAAAAGAACGCCAGGAGCAGATGAACCAGACGAACCCCAAGTACGTATTGAGAAACTATCTGACTCAGCAGGCTATTGATAAGGCTGAACAGGGGGATTTCTCAAGAGTTTGGGAACTGCTGGATTTGCTTCGCCGTCCTTATGAAGACCAACCTGAAAATGAAAAATTTGCAGAAAAACGTCCGGAGTGGGCCAGACATAAGCCCGGCTGCTCAATGCTCTCCTGCAGTTCTTAAATGATAGTTATTTAAATAAATCTCCCGGGGCTTGATGCCCCGGGCTAAAATAATTAGTTTGCTTTGTGAATGGTCATCTGAGGATATGGAATATCCCAGTTATGCTTGGTGGCTGCATCCACACACCATCTTTGTATGGCCCGTCTCAACCGGTTGTAAACAGGTGCCATCTCTCCTTTAAAATCAGCAATCACCACCATATCCAAAGAGGAGGCACCAGCCTCGGCAAACTCCACTCTCAAGTTTAAAAGATCTTCTTGGTACCCTTCTTTTTCTATCATCTCCTGGACATGGGATAGAAGCAATTCAGGTACCTTTGTGGTGGCGTCTTCCTGGTGACAGTATCCAATACCAAACGGAATCTTCAGCCTGAAATTCACTGACAGGTTCAGCGGATTCATAGAAAGGAAATCGCCTGTCAAATATGTCTTTTTCGCACCTCCCCTTAATACCAGTTCAACGGTTTCATGGGACAATTGGGTCACCCCCCCGCGGGTCCCGTCAGACAGGATCACCCAGTCGTTTTTCCGGCAGGGAAACCAGCCTTCGGAAGGATGAAATTCCCGGGAGGTCATTCCCATAAGCTCGGCAATGGGAACCCGAAGCTGAATGCCCAGGGTGGGATTTTCCAGCCGTGAGTAAACATTAATATGCTTGACCAGCCAGGGAACACCCTGGTACATGATCCGCTCTCCTTCCCTGACCGGGCCGATGTTGAGCATAAGCCGGCTTTGATCCACAAACTGGGGCAGGGTATTTTTTGCTGCCCAACCCACCCCCATAATAAAAATAATAGCCAAAGAAAGAAGTACCCAGTCTTCAAAAATATAAAATACCGCCACCACAGCCAGAAGCGTGAGCGCCAGGGTCAAAACTCTGTAAACCAACTCCACGACCCGGATGTGAAAGGGTCTGTATTTTAACTTATACCCCGGAACAAACCGGATCAGGCTTTGATATAAAAATCGTAGAAAAAAAACAACGGCGATACAGGCAATGATGGCTATGGTGAGAAACAACCCCCTGGTCTTGAAAAAAGTTTTTACCGAGTCCTGAGTGCTGTCAATTAAGGAGGTTTCCTCCCGCTCAATCTCGGTTAATTGGAGCCGGACCAGGTCTAACTTGTTTTCTATCTGGCTTTCGACGCCTTGATACTCGGGCAACAGGTTTTCAAGTGCAGTTTTAAGCACCGGATCTTTTGCCTGCTCAATCAGACTTTCAATCCGGGACCTCGCCTTGATGGCTATGGGCAGCAGATCCTGGTATGTGGAAAACTCATCTTTAAGTTTGGACTTATGCCTTGCCTTTATTGTAAGCCGCTTTATTTCCATAATCCCAGGCTCTGCCAGGGATAGAACTTCGTCTTTCCAGTTAAACCGCTCCTTTTTTTTCTGGGCAAACAAGCCGACATCCACGCCTGTGGCAATCTGCTCAAAATCTACAACCGCTCCTGCAAGTTGTTTGTCCAGTTCATCAAGTTCCGCAGCCAGATAACCTTTTTCTGTTTCTGAGTCTGCCTTGTCCATTAATTGCTTTTTTTCGTCCATGCGCTTTTTTAAGCTGGCCCGAAGTTTAACAATCGAGTTAAGCATTTCCATTGTTGTTTTTTCTTCGGCAGATTCGGATTTAACAGAAACATTGTTGTCAGCAGCAACTTCTATAGCCTGTTCTTCTTGAGCCACAGCACTGGTAAACATGAATGCCCATGCGATAAAAAAGAGCACGATATATTTTTTCACGATTTTAATGACCTCAGTTTATAAATGTTATCGGTTTATTGCATTTTAAACAGACGATAAGGGTAACCGGCAGCCCTCAAAAGGGGCTGAAGTCAGTGGTATACTGAAATTTATATTTTTGCAAGATTCAAATACCTATAAAGATCTTCCAACCGGGGTTTACTATTTAAGGCATTATTGTTATTCAAAAAGATGCGACTCCAATTGCATGTGATATGAGTCTGATCACATTTCAGTCACATGGCGTTAATGATATCTAATTAAAACTGGCCTTTTTAAGTGAAACAAATTTTATCTAAAATATTGGCCCTTTTGATGATTTGTCTTTTCCTTTTATTATTTTCTTCAACTTCTCAGGCCCGTGAACTGGTATGCGGTATTGCCAAAGGCTTTCCCCCTTACCAGTTCTCAATAAAGGGAAAACCGGCCGGTTTCGATGCAGAAGTAGTACGGCTGATCAGCCAAAAACTAAACCGGGAAATCACATTCATTCAAGAAGACTGGGACCATGTTGTGAACCTTCTTAGGTTCGGCAGTATAGATTTTATCGCTGGTATGGAAATCAATGACTTACGCATGCAATTATTCGATTTTACCCGGGCATATTATCATAGGTATGATGTTGTTTTTATAAGAGAAGATGACAAAAGAATAAAAACCGTAGAAGATTTGTATAATGAAATTATCACGGGAGACAGACACTCTTTTGTTGAATTGGATTGGGAAAAGAAAGGAATAAAAAACAAGATTCGCATCATGCAAACCGGAACCAAACAAGAGTCCATGACTCTTTTGGGTTCGGGTACCACAAGGGCGGCAATCATGCCCAAAGCTGTTGGGATTTTTCTTGCAAACCAGATGGATCTGAGGGTAAAAATTTTGATAAACTCGGACCCCGGTTCCAGAGTTGGGCTTGCTGTGGCAAAGGGCAACCAGAAGTTACTATCTCTAATTGACCAGGTATTGGTGCAACTGATACACTCAAAGCAAGTGGACAGGCTTTACAACAAATGGTTCGATTTTCCCCAGGAAAAGGGAGAATAGAGTAGAACTCATTTATGCCATGAAAGGCCGTTGGAATCTGAATTTGAAGACAATTAAAGGAACTTTTGGTGAATCCAGTGTTAAAAAGACTAGCTCCCAATGTGATTAGCATTCTGATCGTATTGGTTATCTGTACAGCAACTGTTCAAGCAAAAGAAAAGACCACAGCCCAAGTACTTGCAAAAACATCCAAGTCCTGGAACGGCAATGCACTTGAACGCTATCCTAAAGGCACCCCAGAAGTCACTATTTTAAGAATACGTATTCCTGCCGGAACAACCCTTCCCTGGCACACCCATCCGGTTATCAATGCAGGGGTATTGATCTCAGGCGAGTTGACCGTGACAACCAAAGCTGG